>JAGYMP010000320.1 GCA_018400565.1 Bacilli bacterium
GGAAGGCGGGATTTTCACGCCTTTGTTGACGGAAAAGGCGAGCCCCATCGCTTGATCGGGGTTATGATAGGGATCCTGTCCCAAGAGCAAAACCTTCGTTTTGTTGTAAGGCGTCAGTCTGAGTGCATGGAACACATGCCCCAACGGCGGATAACACGTGTGTTTTTCATATTCGCTTGTCACTTTTTTGACAAGCTTTTTGAAATAATCTTTCTCAAATTCCTCTTCCAATACATCGTGCCAATCACTTGGCAACATCGTGATCATCCAGTTCGATTTTTTGTTTGACGAGGCATTGTGTGTTTTTACAGGCATGACAAGCAGCCTCATCGATCAATTCATCGCATCCTTCGGGTCGGTCGGTATGATCGTTTAAATAGCTGATGCCAATGAATAACACGACACTTCCGAGCAAGATGGCAATCGCAATCAAAACATCAATCATCCTGTGCACCTTCTTCGATCGCCTTAATCTTTTCCCTTACGTCATTCGTTATAGCATCGACACCATGATAAACGGATGCCTTGTCATCGGCTTTGCCGCCGATATACAATTTTAATTTCGGTTCGGTTCCCGAAGGGCGAAGCACAAACCAAAAATCATCTTCCAAGAAAAATTTGAGCACATTGGATTGGGGTAATTCAAGCGGTTCAGTGTCCTTGAACGCCACAATCCGTTCTTGTTTCTTATAATCCTCAAAAACAGTGATTTTTTTCCCGGCAACTTCTTTCGGGGGATTGTTCCGAAAATATTTCATGATGCGGGCAATGGTTTTCTTTCCTTCGATGCCTTTATGCATGATGGAAATCAAATCTTCATGATAATATCCGTATCGTTCATAAATCTCTTTTAAGACATCATCGATACTTCTGTCCTGCGATGCATAAAAACAAAGGGCCTCGGAAGCAAGCAACATAGCCTGAAGGGCGTCTTTGTCACGGACACCGTCATCGATCAGATATCCGAATGATTCCTCATAGCCGAAGATAAATGATTGATCGGTATCTTCTAAAAGACGGGCCTGTTCCCCGATGAATTTGAAGCCCGTCAAAGTCGATTTTACTTCATAACCAAAGTCTCTGGCAATTTCCGCACCGAGTTCACTTGTGACGATGGTATTAAAAACAACACCGTTTTTTGGCAATGTGCCTAATTTATTTCCTTCACCCAAAAGATAATACAACAAAACGGCACCGGTTTGGTTGCCGTTTAACAATTTGTAACCATTGTTCGTTTTAATGGCGATTCCCAGTCGATCGGCATCCGGATCGGTTGCAATCAACATCTCGGCCCCAATCTTTTTTCCTAATTCAATGGCCATCGTGAAGGCTGCTTCGTTTTCGGGGTTCGGTGATTCGACCGTGGAAAAATCGGGGTCGGGCAAAAACTGTTCTTTGACCGCGTGGACATCGTAGCCGGTTTCCTTTAATAAGCGTAATCCGATTGTCGCCGACGTTCCGTGCAGCGGAGTGAAAACGATCGTCGGATGTTTATCGACATCCGGATGGAGACGTATCGATTTGACAAGGTCAAGATAGGCCTTATCAATATCATCGCCGATGATTCTCATAAGTCCCTGATTGACCATGTCGTCATAGCCAAGAATCTCGAGGGAAAACACATCATCGATGGCATTGACATAATCAATCACTTGATCTGCTTTATCGGGTGTCAACTGACATCCGCTATCATCATATATTTTATAGCCGTTGTATTCAGGCGGGTTGTGACTCGCGGTGACCATGATGCCTCCGGCGGCGTTCAGGTGACGCACCGCAAATGACAATTCAGGCGTGGGACGTAAATCATCGAACAAATAACAGATAATCCCGTTTTTGGCCAAAAGTTGTGCTGACTCCTTGGCAAAAAAGCGGCTGTTCCGGCGATTGTCATGAGCAATGACGACGCCGCGTTTTTTTAAGGTTTCCCCATCATAAAGCGATTTGAGGTAATCAGCAAACCCCTGGTTCGCACGGCGTAATGTATATACATTGAAGCGATTCGTCCCGGCTCCCATGATGCCCCGCATCCCACCGGTCCCGAATGCCAGATCGTCATAAAACATGTCATTCAGTTCCGCATCATCGGATTTCTCGATCTCTTTTCTGAGATCGTCGTCCAACTTAGGATAATTCAACCATTTTTGTGCTTCATCATTCATGTCATAATCCTCCTAGCGTATGTAATCCACGATATTTTTTCGGCGCGGCTTGGCTTCGGGGTAATCCCCTTTTGCATAACCGACTGTAATTGAAACATCATGCTCGTAACCTTCGGGTATTTTGAGCAGTTTGTTGATATCAACAGGGTCTTTTCCCTGATACATATAACGGGTCTGACCGATGATGCATGTGTCTAGTCCCAATGACTTGGCAGCGATGGCGATGTTTTCCACAGCACATCCGGCATTCAACTCACTGAAACCGATAAGCGAAGACGACAAAACGATGACGAGCGGTGCATGGTGAAACACATGGAAAGCATCGTCTTTTTCAATGCCTAATTCATCCATGCCTTCCTTCACCAAAACATTCATCTTTTCAATCGTATCGTCATCAGCGATGACTGTGAAATGCCAAAGTTGTTTGTTGTTGGCAGACGGCGCGTAGATTGCGCTTTTGACCAATAATTCGATATCCTTCTCAGGAACAGGTTTATCCGCATATTTCCGTACACTTCGTCTTGTTAAAATATCATTGATCGTTTCGTTTTCATACATCTTGATACACCTCTTCAAATGATGTGATGGTATGTTGATCAATCGTTGGATTGTCGGCTTGTCTGACCCTGAGTGTCATCCTGGCCAGAAAGGCTCCAAAAGCCAGTGCCTTGCGCGGATGGAATCCCTTCATCGTACCATGGATGAATCCGGCAAAAAATGCATCTCCGGCACCGTTTGAATACAACGGACCTTTTGTGGGGTAAACCTCATGTTGGTATGTTTTGCCTTCGCTGTATAATATGACGGGATCATCGCCCGAGGTCACAATCAATCCGATATCATACGATTTAGCGATTTTATTCAGTTCGTCGATACCGCATGCGGTTTTTAGTGCATCTGCTTCGATCTGATTGATTTTAAGATAATCAAGTTCCCCGAGGAGCGGGATAAACCGTCCCAGCTTTTCTGTGGAAACCGCATCCGCAAACAATGTTTTTTCCTGAGTGATCATGATTAAATCCCAAAGACAATCTTCGCTGAGATTGGCGTCAAAAACCAATGCATCGGATGAATCCATTAAATCGGTGATATCACCGAAATCATCAATCGTCGCGCTTTCGAATAATACCATGTCATTGATGGCAGCAATCAATTCGCCGCGACGGTCATGGATGGCGACATAACGGGGACTGGGTCCTTTTTTTCTACGAATCCTGACATCAAACGATGAAAGATGCCGGATACTTTTTTGTCTGGGCGGCGCCAACGTGAGAAAGCGGACATGATCGTTTAAACGTGCAAGGTTGACAAACACATTGCGGCCGACCCCTCCGGGATACGACCGGATATCCCCGATGATGGAATCACCGGTTTGAAAACGATTGTCGGCATGACAGAGAATATCTGTGTTCCATGCGCCAATGACGGTGATGGTCTTCATTCGAGGATGTCGGTGGTCAAATAATCAATGCCCATTTTAATCAACCGTTCGGCTTTTCGTTTCTCATTGACCGTGTATGCCCCGACTTTCAGTCCTTTCAACTGTAGACGTTTGATGATGTCTTCAGAAAGATGCTTGGCGTTCGCACAAAGGTGAATGGTTTCTTTTTCACAAAAAAGCAGGTCATTTTCGCATGGTTCGTCGCTTCCGAGATATAACTCAATCATCGGATAATGACCATTGATATAAGATAAATGGTTTCGTTTTTCGGACACGATGCACGTCTTGTTCGGATGATGATATTTTTCGACATTGACGATGATGTTATCGAGATGATGTCTTGACAACCCATCTTTGATATCGATGAATGCCGTTTTGCCGTATGCGGAACAAATTTGTAAAAAATCCTTTAAAAGGGGAATCCTGCACCACTCACTCAAACTTCCGGTTTTCCGGTCCACGAGGGAGAAC
>JAGYMP010000321.1 GCA_018400565.1 Bacilli bacterium
TGTCCGATCGGAGGATGATTGCATGAAGACCATCCAATGGTATCCGGGACACATGGAAAAAGCAAAGAAAAGAATCCGGGCGAAACTCCGTCTCGCCGACATCGTGTTTGAGATGCTCGACGCACGGGCGCCCGCATCGACAATGAATCCTGCCATGGACGATGTCTTGCAGTATAAGCCGAGATTGCTGCTCCTGAACAAAGCCGACCTGGCCGACGATGAAAAAACGGAAGCTTGGCTCGAGCGTTTCGAAAACGAAGACATTCCCGCTTTGGCCATCAATGTCCTGACCGGCCGTCCCGCCGAACGGTTGATCCAAAAAAGCCGGGATGTCCTAAAAGAGAAGATTGTCCGACGGAAGGAAAAAGGCATGAAGGAAGTCCCTGTCCGGGCCATGGTCATCGGGATTCCCAATGTGGGGAAAAGCCAGTTGATCAACAACATGGCCGGCAAGAACAAAACCAAAACCGGTGCCCGCCCGGGTGTGACGAGACACCAGACATACATCCGGGCCGGCAAAGATTTTGAATTGCTGGACAATCCCGGGATCCTGTGGCCGAGGTTCACATCAAAGAAGACAGCCCTCAACCTCGGGTTGATCGGTTCCATCAAAGATGATTTGCTGCCGCTTGATGACATCGCCCTTTACGGCATCGATTTCATGATGCGCGTTTATCCGAAATCGCTTTTAAGCCGATACCGTCTGGACGAGCTTCCGAAACACCCCTTTGACACTTTGGAAGCAATCGCCAGAAAACGCGGGTTTCTGTTGAAGGGCGGGATGGCCGATCACGACCGTGCCATCCGGGTCTTTTTGCATGATTTCCGGCACGGTGCCTTTGGCAGGCTCACATTGGATGATCCTTATGATGTATGAGCATGAACAATCATGGCTGGCAAAAGGCCATGAGCATATCGCGGGTGTCGACGAGGCCGGCAGGGGTCCGTTGGCCGGTCCCGTTGTCGCGGCATGTGTCATATTGGATCCCGATGTTCGGATTGACGGCCTGAATGATTCGAAATTACTGACGGATGCCACACGCCGCCGACTCGCGAAACACATCAAAAAACATGCACTGGCATATGCTGTTTCCTTTATCGATGTCCAAACGATTGATGACATCAATATCTATCAGGCCTCGAGACTTGCCATGCAAAGGGCCGTCGCGGCATGCGGAATCGCCGCGGACGTCGTTTTGTCCGATGCGATGCCGCTTCAGATTGACATGCCCTGTGAGACGATCATCAAAGGTGATCAAAAAAGCGCAACCATCGCGGCGGCATCGATATTGGCCAAGACGGCCCGTGACGATTACATGATCGAACTGGCGAAAACATATCCCGAATATGGTTTCGAACGCCATAAGGGGTATCCCACGAAACAACATATCGAAGCATTGAAGCATCACGGAATCAGGGATTGCCACAGACGATCCTACAAACCCGTGCAGGAAGCATTGCAACACCAACTATCATTTGACCTGGGGGAATCACATTGAACGTGAAAGCCGTGATTTTTGATTTGGACGGAACATTGCTCAACACGATTGAGGATTTGGCTGACAGCGGGAATCTTGCGCTGAAGTCCATCGGACTTCCGCCGTTTCCGATCGATGATTATTACCGTTTTGTCGGGAAGGGTCTGGATACGGCCATCACCCGCATGCTTAAAAAGTCCGGTGCCGGTGAAAACAGACACCGGACATTGAAAGAAGCCTTCCAACGACGCTATGACAGGCGGAAGCGAAACAAAACAAAACCGTACCCCGGCATCAACCGGGCATTCCGTGTTTTATCGGAGAACAACATCACGCTCGGCGTCCTTTCAAACAAGAATCACAGGGACACCGTCGATGTCATCAATCATTTTTTCCCCGACGTATCTTTTGCGCTGGTTTACGGAAAAAAAGAAGAATATCCGATCAAACCCGATCCGACTTCACTGCTTGTCATGTTGGATAAGCTCGGTCTGAAAAAAAATGAAGTCGTCTATGCCGGAGACACCGCAACCGACATGCTGACGGCCAAAAGAGCGGATGTGTTCGCCGTGGGTGTCTTATGGGGCTTTCGTGACAAGGAAGAATTGACGGAAGCCGGTGCGGATGCGGTGATTGAGAACCCTGAAGAACTTTTGGGGATTGTCCTGGGGGATGATGATCATGATTCTGACTTTTGAACAGGCAAAACGGGTAACCTTGAAACACAAAGTCATCATCGTGCCCACCGACACGGTCTACGGACTTGCCTGTCTTTATGATGATGTCGAAGCCGTCGAACGGATTTATGCGGTCAAGCGACGTGAAAGGGACAAACCGATGGCCATTTTGGTGCCGTCTTTCAAAGACGCATCCCCGCTCGTCAAACACCCGGAGAAGCTCAGGCCCTATGCGAATGAATACTGGCCGGGTGCCGTGACGTTTGTCACGGAAAAAAGCGACCGCGTGCCCGATGAGGTCACATCGGGGAGAAAAACGGTCGGCATCCGCATGCCCGCCCAGCCGGGGTTGTTGGCATTCATGCAAGAAAAAGGCCCGTTGGTCGCAACCAGCCTCAACTATTCCGACGAGCCTCCCATCCATGGCTTCGATGAAGCAAAAAAATTCGCGGATAAAGTCGATTTTATGATTGACGGGGGTCGCCTGTCGCCGCTCGCATCGACGGTGTACGACATCGATACCCATAAAACATACCGCTTCGGCACAACTGCCGTTCGCCGGATGTGATGGTCATCATCGGTTTTTTGATTGTAAAACAAGCCGAGATTTGCTATAATTAACTAAATGTGAAGACACGTCTCAGGAGGGATGAGAGATGAAAGTTGCCATTGGTTCCGATCATGCCGGATTTGTGCACAAAGAACCGGTGAAAGAACGCCTTGAGGAGAAAGGCTTTGAGGTCATCGATGTGGGTACCGATTCCGAGGAAAGCACCGATTACCCGATTTATGCATTCAACGTCGCCAAGAAAGTGCAGCGCGAGGAAGTTGATTACGGGGTGTTGATCTGCGGGACCGGCATCGGCATGTCGATTGCCGCCAACAAAGTCAAAGGCGTCCGCGCCGCGGCCTGTCAGACCGACCTGGTCGCAAAAACGACACGACAGCACAACCACGCCAACGTTCTTTGTTTCGGGGGACGCACCAATTCCAAAGAAGAGGTGCTCCGCTTCACGGATTTGTTTTTTGATTCGATCGAAAGCAAAGAAGACCGGCATGTGCGCCGAGTCAGACGCATCAAGGAATATGAGGGTTAAGATGGGAAAAGTTTATGAGATCCACCATCCTTTGATTGACCATAAAATGGGAATCATCCGCAACAAGCACACCGACACGAAGACATTCAGGGAGAATCTGAATGAAATCGGCAGTCTGATTACCTACGAGATCACACGCGATCTGCCGACCAAGACCATCGATGTCGAGACGCCTTTGCAAAAAACAAAAGCAAACACACTGGCGAAGGAAGTTGTGATTGTGCCGATCCTGAGGGCAGGCCTCGGCATGGTCGATGGTATCCACAACATCATTCCGACGGCCAAGATCGGTCATGTGGGTTTGTACCGTGACGAGAAAACGCTCATGCCGCATGAATATTATTTCAAAATGCCGAACGTGATGAAGGAAGCCACGATTTTGGTCGTCGACCCCATGCTCGCGACCGGCGGATCCGCCGTAGCGGCCATCGACGCCATCAAAAAACGCGGCGGCGAGGATATCCGGTTCGTCGGGTTGGTCGGCTGTCAGGAAGGCATTGACGCCATCCACGAAAAACACCCCGATGTTGATGTGTATCTCGTCAGCATCGATGCAGAACTGAATGACAAAGGCTATATTTTGCCCGGTCTCGGGGATTGCGGCGACCGTTTGTTCGGAACGAAGTGAACCCGGTTTGAAAAAACACGGTGAGACATTTCGGGTCTTGAACATCGTCTTTCAGTTTTTTCTCGAAACATTCGTGATGATGGCGCTCGGATATTTTCTTGGTGTGTATCTCGACGGTTTGGTTTTCGGGGAGGATAAAAGCGTTTTCCGGATTGTGTTCATAATGCTCGCCGTTTTGGCCGGTTTCAGAAATTTGATCGGCCGTGCCCTTGCATTCGGGAAGGATGATGAGGATGATGAAGAATAAAATCAACATCATTGAACGCACCTTTCTTTTCGCATGGCCTTACATGGTGCTTTTTTCGCTTGTTATATTCCTGATCACGGGCAACTTCGACAATTATGTTCTGAGTTTCCTTTTGGGGGCACTCTCAAGCCTCATGATGAACTCTTTGCAATACCGCATCATGAAGCATTTATACGCACATAATCCCGAAGCGATCCGTTCGCGCCAGATCATGATTTACACCGTCAAGCTTTTGTTTTTCGGTTTGATTTTATTCATCACACACAGCCAAAATGACTGGAATGTCTGGTATGCCTTCGCCGGTCTCCTGACGTATCGGATCGTCATGTTTCCCGTGGCTCTCATCTGGGCGAACAAAGATGATGACGGGGACGGTGATGACGAATGATTGAAATCAAGTTGTTCGCACCGCTTTCCCCGAACGTCGTTTCAACGATCATCGTGGTGGGTGTGTTATCGATCATCTTTGTCATCACAGGACTCAGAATCGACAAACAGGATCCGAAAGAAGCACCGAAGGGTTTTTTGTTTCTTTGCGTGCTCGCCGTCGATTTTTTCAATGACTTCATCCGGGAACATCTGTCCGGAAACAAATATAAAATATTCGGACCGTATCTGTTCGCGATTTTGATTTTTCTTTCAACGGCGAACACGATCGCGCTGATTGGATTGAGACCGCCGCTCGCCAATTTGGGTGTGGCGATGAGTTTCACTGTCATATCATTTTTCGCATTCAACATCGCAGAGTTCCGTTTCAACGGTCTCAAAGGTAAAATCAAAAGCCTGATCGGTCCGGTAAAACCGATCGCGCCCCTCATGTTACCCATCAATCTGATCGGAGAGATATCAACCCCGCT
>JAGYMP010000322.1 GCA_018400565.1 Bacilli bacterium
CGATAAACAAAAGGAGAAGAATAACATGCAACGAGCCCACATATATAGAATCACACAAATCATCATGTTCGTATGTTTTTTCATCATTCTCGAAATGTTGATGTTCACAGATCTTAATTTCGGATTGTTGCCGAATATCGTAGCCATCGATTTGATGATCTGTGTTTTCTTGGTTTCTTTTGCTTTTTTGTTCACAACACCGAAAGGTGCATGCATTTACTTATCGATGGTTTTTGCCTTTCTTATCGTGTTTTATCTTGTCAATTCAACGCTTTATCATGTCAATTATGATATTTTTTCCTTGCAGCAATTCCGCTTGTTGGGAGAAGCAAGAGCTGTGTTTCGGTTTGAATTCATTAATCTCGGAAGTCTGGTGCGGGGATTGTCACTTGGTGTTGTTTTCGTTTTTGTCCAATACCTGGTTTTGCGGATGTATAAAAGAAATGAATCACACAGTCACGTCACACGATTGTTCCGTTTCACCACGTTTGTTGCTTTAGCCGTCATATCGTTGCTCCTTCTCAAACTTCCCATTGGCTCTATTGCGGAATTTGATCACATCGAAAACATCAGTTTTTTTAAAAAAGCTAATTATGAACGTTACGGCACCCTCGGTTATTATGTGAAGGAACTGACTTATATCGTTTCGCCCAATCAGAATGGTGAGTTACCCGCAAGTGAACAAACCGCCCAGAACAGTGATTTGCACAGTGCATTGGAAGGCTATAATGTGATTACGATCATGATTGAGTCAGGCCAGGAATTCGCAATCAATCCCGTGTTGACCCCCAATATCTATCATCTCATGGAGGATGGCATTGATTTTTCCAACAATTACAGCGAAAACAAAACCGATGTGTCCGAATGGCTTGGCATGGCCGGCAATTATCCATCTGTCCCTTTTGAGCATCAATCACATGATTATCAGTTGGATTTCACCATGCCGAACATCTTGAATGAAACCTATGAGACATCGTATTTCCACGATAATGTCCCCTCTTTTTATTCCCGCGGTGAAATCATGGAAGAAATGGGGTTCGAAAACATCTATTTCCATGATGACATCTATCCGGACAAAGAGATGTGGAGTTGGAACGGAAATTATAACCTGGACAGTGAGACCATGTCGCGCATCCTGCCTGACATCATGAACGAAGAAGCTCCTTTTTACAGTTTTTTCACGACGCTTTCAATGCATGGGCCTTATGCGTCAAACACGGAAAACATCAACAAACTTACCAATCTCGGTTATTTTGATGCCATCGACCAAGCGAAAGAGGCCGGGCTCTGGGACAACATACTCGCAGATCACGATGAGGCCGATCAGGAAAGAATCCGTTATTACCAAGCTTTGATGATGGATCTGGATGTCGCAGTCGGCATGTTGTTGGAGGAACTTGAAGAAAAAAAACTTCTTGACGAAACGCTTTTGGTGTTTTACAGCGACCATAATGTTTATTATCATGATTTGCATCTGAAAATCCATGATATTGATGATGAATCAGATATCGAGGTTTACATGTATGATGCATTGATGTTTATGTATAATCCAACGCTGTCACAGTCCTATTTGGATTTAACAAATGATACGGATACAAGATACGACGGGTTTACATCGCCTTTTGTGATAGTTCCGACTGTTCTCGATTTGCTGGGGATATCCTTCAATAGAAACATCTATTTCGGCGACAGTGTTTTTCTTGATGAGACTCATGTTTTTTATTCCCACAACAAAGCTGTGTTTTTCACAGATGTTTTATTGAGTGACGACGGACGAACCGTCATGAAATCCTATGATAATTACACAACGGACTATGCAGCCGAATTCTTCACTGCCGTGGATGAAGTCATGGCCCGTGATGTCTATATTAATGCATATTACAATTATGTCAAAACAAAAGACGACGGATAATCCCGCCGTCTTTTTTGAAAAGTGTGATGATCAAATCAAACCGTTGTTGAAAAGGAACATATAAACGATGTAGTTGGGAATGGCAAACGAATCTTCATAAGAAGAATCGCTTCCCCATGTGTTGATGCCCAAAAAATTCCCGTGCACATCGACCAAGGCCCCGCCGCTCGACCCGCTGTGGATGGAAGCGGAGTGATGAATGACATGGTGATCATAACTCTCGAGACCGATCATTTCGATGAATTCACCGTAAGTGACATTGTTTTCAAGTTCGCCCGGATTTCCGACCGTCAACACAAGTTCACCGGGGTTGTATTTTGTGTGTAAGCGGTTTGTGAGGTTCATGACCGCAAGGTCAATACCCTCTGTTTTCTCAAAACGAAGTGCCGCAAGATCAAGGGGTTCGTTTTCCGCGATTAAGACTGCGGTATACACCGAATCGGATGCGGGAAGATGGATTTCATATTCAACGGAGCGTTTATCGGATTCGATGACGTGATGATTGGTGACGATATAATAATAATCGTCATCTTCAGAAAAGATCACGGCCGAACCCGATTGCGTGTTGACGCCGGGGAAAGAATAGATGATTGTCTCGATTTTCACATTGGAAAGACGAATTTTGGTTTGCGTTTCGATGAGCACATCCGTAAGTTCATCTAATGAATCCAGGCCATAACTTTCCGAATCAAAGGTTGAGAACTGATAATAATCCGCATCGTCATAAGTGACGGTGCCATCGGAGACAGAATATGTTGTGGTCATTGTTTGTTCTTGGTTAAAATGATTGATGTCAAATGAAATATCCACACACCCGGTTATGAAGACAAATAAAAGGAGCATCAGTGCAAATGCGAGTTTTTTCATACAGAGTCACCTCTTTATCTTATTATATATTATAACGCTTTTGTTGGAAAAAGCGAAAAATAACACTAAATTTATCTTAATGTGTTCGGATATACGGTAAAATAAGATATAATAATGATTGATATGAAAATTCCCATTATCGTTGGGGGAGGACTGTTATTATGCCAACTGACATGAGTTTTGAATTATATCTTAATTTAGCATTTTTCGGTATTTTGGGGCTTGGGATGATTTTCGGTTTCATCCGTGGCCTTAAAAAATCGCTTTATAGCTTTATTGTGACGATTTTGTTTTATGTCCTGTTTTTTCTCACGATTGACTTAGCGGTGAATTTCCTTTGGGTCCAACCCTTGCCGTATCTCGGAGCGGGACTTGCGAATCTCGATCCGTCACTTGCGAATGTCAGAACGTTTCAGGAAGCATTGCCTTTGATTCTAAATATGTTTCTGGGCGACACCTTCGATCAGGTTCTAACAAACGCGGAAGTCATGACATTGATGACAAGTCTGGGTAAATTTGTTGTGAAAATCATTTACGCCATTCTTTATTTTACCGTGTTTCAATTGGTGTTCCGACTTGTCTTTTTTATCATCCGACTTGTTTTCTTTTCTTCTAAAAAATCAAAATATGTGTCCAAAAACCGTGGGTTTGGAGCGTTTTTTGGGTTGCTGAACGGAGCGGTCAGCGTTTATGTGATGCTGATTATGCTCGGCGGTTTGATGAGTATCTCCGACAGTCTCGTTACCGCGATCGAAACCACCGACCAACAACAGACGCTGTCACTTGACACTTCAAGAGATAATCTATATGAAGCATCGAATTCCGTGATTGAATTGGCCACGCCATTGCCCGGTATGCCTGCGGACGTCGAACAATCCGTCAATATGTTGAATGAAATGTTGTCCGCATACGAAAGCAATGTGATCGTCAGCACCGCAGAAAGCATCGTTATCACACAAGACGATGAACAGACGCCGATGAATATATACCTTTTTGATGAAGTGATGTCGATGCAACACAAAGAGAAACAAATTGACTTCCGCAGGGAATTATCC
>JAGYMP010000323.1 GCA_018400565.1 Bacilli bacterium
CGTCGTCGATCTCGACGTCATCAACCCTTATTTCCGTTCACGTGAAAAAGAGACGTTTTTAGACGAACATGGCATTGAAGTGATCTCAACGGATTTAGAACGAGGCATTCATGCCGATGTTCCCTATATTTCCGGACGCGTGCACAAACCGTTCCGTGACACATCACTCAGGGCAATTTTCGATCTCGGAGGGAATGACCTCGGTGCGAAGCTTCTCAAACAATTCGAAGGCGAAGAACCCTTTGATGTGTTCATGGTCGTGAACACAAAGCGTTATGAGACCGACGATGACAAAAAAATCACTCAGATCCTCAAAACGATCGAGGATGCAGGCTCTCAACCCGTCACGGGTCTTATCCATAACACCCACTTACTGGAGGAAACGACACCGTCAATGATTTATGACGGTGAGGATATCATTTTGAAAGTCAGTGAAGAACATGGTATTCCGATCATTTTTTCGTGTATCCCGGAGAACATGACAATTGATGAAACGAAAATAAACGGCGAGGTTTTGCGGCTTCACCGTCACATGACACATATTTAAATTTATGGGAGAGGATAACATGCCAAAAGGCACAGTCACATTCAATCATGAGCGATGCAAAGGATGCAATCTTTGTGTTGACGCATGTCCGCAAAAGATTCTGTATCAAGACAAAGAAACCCTGAATAAAGCAGGTTACAACATCATCCGGGTGAGCGACCCGGAAAAATGCATCGGCTGCGCATTCTGCGCGATGATGTGCCCTGATTCGGTCATTACAGTGGAGGTGGAAGACTAATGGGTAAAATATTGATGAAAGGAAACGAAGCCATTGCTCTGGCCGCCATCAAAGGCGGTGTGGATGCGTTTTACGGCTATCCCATCACACCTCAGAATGAAGTGCCCGAATATCTTTCCAAACATATGATCGAAAATGGAAAAGTGTTTGTCCAAGCCGAAAGCGAAGTTGCATCGATTAATATGGTTTACGGTGCGGCTGGCGCGGGTGTGCGCGTGATGACATCATCGTCATCACCGGGAATCGCCTTGATGCAAGAAGGCATTTCTTACATAGCCGGTGCGGAATTACCCTGTGTGATTGTTTCTGTCATGCGCGGCGGTCCCGGGCTAGGCAACATCCAACCGGCGCAGGGCGATTATTATCAAGCGACGCGCGGCGGCGGCAACGGTGATTATAATTTGATCGTCTATGCACCCGAGTCCATTCAAGAGACCATCGATGTCATGAAATCAGCGTTCGACACGGCTGATTATTACCGCAACCCCGTCATGGTGCTCGTGGACGGATTGATCGGTCAGATGATGGAAGCGGTCGATTTTGACCGGCCCGTTGAGAAACGCGATCTTTCGCTGAAAGATTGGGCGACAAACGGAAAGAAGAATCATCCGGGAAAAAGAAACATCGCCAATTCACTTCACTTGGGCGCTGAGATTTTGGAAGACCACAACAAGAATCTTAAGAAAAAATACGATAGAATCAAAGAAAACGAAGTCAAATATGAAATGATCAACATGGACAACCCCGATTACACCATTGTCGCTTATGGCACGATGGCAAGGGTTTGCCGTTCGGCTATCAAGCAACTTAAAAAGAAAGGCATCGAGGTCGGCATGATCCGCCCGATTGCCCTCTGGCCTTATCCGAAAAAAGCGTTCGACGAGATACCCTCGACCTGCAAGGGCATTATGTGTGTGGAAATGAGCATGGGTCAGATGCTCGATGACGTGCAGATTTCCAACAGGGGCCGCTTTGACGTCGCTTTTTATGGACGTTATGCCGGCGTTGTGCCAGAACCCGAGGAAATCGTCGATGCGATTGAAAACTTTGAGGAATGGAGGGTTGAATGATGAAAGTCAAATACAAAAAGACAAAAGGACTCACAGACAAACCACTTTCATATTGCCCGGGATGCACGCATGGTATCGCACATAAATTAGTCGGCGAGACTCTTGAGGAATTGGATATGCTCGACGATGCGATCGGCATTGCGAGTGTCGGATGTTCGGTGTTTGCATATCAGTTTTTCAACTGTGACATGCAACAAGCACCGCACGGCAGGGCATGCGCAGAAGCAACTGGCATCAAACGTGTGTTGCCCGATAACACTGTGTTTACCTACCAGGGTGACGGCGATCTGGCATCCATCGGAATCGCTGAAACCATCCATGCCGCCAACAGGGGCGAAAACATCACCGTCATCTTCATCAACAATGCCATTTACGGCATGACAGGCGGACAGATGGCCCCGACGACACTGATCGGTCAAAAAACGACGACATCACAGTCGGGCCGGGATGCCAAATCACAGGGGTATCCCATTCACATCAGTGAAATGTTGTCGACCATTGAAGGTTCAGCTTACATCGAACGTGTCAGCTTGCATGATCCAAAGCATGTCATCAAGGCAAAAAAAGCCATCAAAAAAGCATTTACGTATCAAAAGGAAAAACGCGGTTTCACATTGATTGAAGTGTTGTCGTCCTGCCCCGTCAACTGGGGTATGAAACCCATCGACGCACTGAAGTGGGTCGAAGAGAACATGGTCGAACAATACCCGCTCGGCGTATACAAGGACAAGGAGGCAAACAATGGCTGAAAAAACAATCAAAGTCGCCGGATTCGGCGGACAAGGTGTTATGATGTTCGGCAAACTCCTGGCATATGCGGCCACGAAGGAAGACAGGTACAGTCTTTGGTTTCCTTCCTATGGTCCCGAAACACGTGGAGGCACCGCCAACTGTGCGGTGATTGTCTCTGATGAGGTCATCAACTCCCCGGTGTTCCGCAATGCCTCACACACAGTCGTCTTTAACCTGCCATCATTGGAAAAGTTCAACGACAGAGTCGAAGATGACAGTTTGTTATTATACAATGCGTCGTTGATTGAGAAGGAAGTCAAAAACGACAAAGCTCTGGTCGTCGGTGTGCCCTGCAACAAAATCGCGAATGATCTCGGTAATCCGAAAGTGCTTAACATGGTGATGCTCGGCGCATACCTGGCTTTGACGAAGTTGTTTTCGGCTGATGTGATTGAAACGGTCCTAAAAGAATATTTGGGCGACAGCAAAGCCGGCATGCTTGATGTCAACAAACAAGCGATCAAAGCCGGCATGGATTTCATCGAAGACGCGGGTATTTCCTATGCTTAGTTCCATCAACGACCTCATCCGCATGGCGGATGACCTTGACAACCCGAAAAAAATGGCTGTCGTCTTCGCCCATGATGAGCCCGTGATCGATGCCGTCAAACAAGCGACGGACCACGGCGTCATCCATCCGGTTTTGATCGGCGACAAAGAAAAAATCACAGCCCTCATCAAAACAAAAGATTTGAAAGGGCCGTTTGACATCATCGATGAGACCGATGCAACCAAAGCGACACGTATCGCCATGGACATGGTGAATGACGGTGATTGTGATATCGTCATGAAGGGTCTGATTGACACACATTATCTTCTGAAGGGTGTCGTAAGCAGTGGTTACGGCATCAAAAAATCCCCATTGTTGTCCCATGTGGGCATTGTCAGTTATCCGACACTCGATCGCGTATTGTTTGCATCAGACGGTGCGATGAACATCGAACCGGATGTCTGGCAGAAAATCCGTATTATCGAAAACGCCGTCTTTTTGGCGAAAACACTTGGGTATGACAATCCGAAGGTTGGCTTGGTTTCGTCGGTTGAGAAAGTCAATCCGAAAATCAAATCAACCGTTGAGGCGAAGGAAATCGTCGATCACTATAACAATGACCATGAAGAGGGTTTCATGATCGACGGACCTTTTGCGGTTGATAATCTCGTATCGATGGAATCCAAGGAACACAAAGGCATCACGTCGGATGTCGCCGGTGTGGCCGATATTTTGATTTTTCCCAATCTAGACGCCGGCAACATCTTCTATAAGACGAGTGTGTTTCTTGCGAACGGAGAATCCGCAGGCATCGTCGTCGGTGCGAAAGTGCCGATCGTCTTGACCTCACGTGCCGATTCCGCTAAGGCAAAATTCAATTCCATCATGTTGGCGGCGGTGATGAGTGATGGCCTATCAGATTCTGACGATTAATCCAGGCTCGACATCCACGAAAATCGCATTGTTCATGGACGATCGCATCATCGGTGAAACAACCCTCAAACATGACACCGATGAATTGGCGGCTTATGAAACCATCATCGATCAACTTGATTTCAGACGTGACATCATTCTCAAGTTTATGGACGATCACGACATCGACCTTAAAGACATCGATGTCTTTGTCGGTCGCGGCGGCATGTTGAAACCGCTCAAGAAAAGCGGGGCTTATGTCATCGATGAGACGATGCTCGATGATCTGAGGAACTGCCGTTTTGGCTCACATGCCTCAAATCTCGGTGCGCTTTTGGCCGATGAACTCGCAGAGAGACACAACAGGCCTGCGTATGTCGTCGATCCCGTTTCCATTGATGAGATGGAAGACATCGCACGTGAATGCGGCATGGAAGACATCAAAAGGACGAGTGTGTTCCATGCACTCAACCAAAAAGCGACCGCACACCTGCATGCAAAAAAAATGAATGCGCAATATGACGATCTGACGTTGATCGTTTGTCATCTCGGCGGTGGCATCAGCATCGGTTTGCATAAAAAAGGACGCGTGGTCGATGTCAACAACGCCCTTGGCGGCGATGGCCCGTTCTCACCGGAACGCACGGGAACCATTCCGACATTTCCCCTGGTTGACATGTGTTTTTCCGGAGAATACACGAAACAGGACCTTCAACGGAAATTAGTCGGCGGCGGCGGACTCGTCGCATATCTCAACACATCGGACGGACTCACCATCGAGAAAATGATCGAAGACGGCGATAAGAAAGCCGAATTCTATTTTGATGCCATGGCTTACACGGTCATAAAGGAAATCGGGTCGCTTTACATGGCTGCCGCCGGTGATGTCGACGGTGTGCTTTTGACCGGGGGGTTGGCTTACAGTGACCATTTCGTCGATTTTGTCAAACAACACGTCGAATCAAGTGTAAAGTGTCATGTGTATCCCGGTGAACGTGAACTGGAAGCACTTGCCGAAGGTGCGTTGCGTGTCTTAAACGGCGAAGAAAAACCGAGACGTTACTGACATAACCCCCGAAAGGGGGTTTTTTCATGCAAGCGGTAAGGAAGAGAAATATGATTGGATGTGTTATAATGAAGACGACGAATTATAGAAGGAGTGACTGACATGAAACGTGCATTGATTGTAGTTGATTTTCAGAATGATTTTGTGGACGGCAGCCTGGGCTTTGAAAACGCCGACCGGCTTGATGGAATCCTCAGTGAAAAAATCGAGCATGCCCTTGAGCGCGGCGATGATCTTTATTTTACGAAAGACACCCATGAAGAAGACTATCTTGATACACACGAAGGCAAGAATCTGCCGACGCCCCATTGCATCAAAGGCACGAAAGGTCATGATATTTATGGCAATGTGGCCGACTACGAAGAAAAGGCAACCCACGTGTTCGAGAAACCCACCTTTCCCTCTCTGGGGCTTGCCAACTATTTGAAACAGACCGATTACGATGAAGTTGAGCTTTGTGGTCTGGTGTCCAACATCTGTGTGCTCTCAAATGCGGTGATGGTCAAAGCGGCACTCCCCGAAGCAAAAATAATCATCGACAGGCAAGCGACCGACAGCTTCGATCATGAATTGCATGAAAAAGCGCTTGATGTCATGGAAGGTCTTCAGATAGTCATCAAAGGTGATGACGATGCATAAAGGCACACAAGCTTTGGTGCAGGATTTTTATGAACTGACGATGGCGCAAGGTTATTTTGACTCAACACTCAAAGATGATGTCGCCGTGTTCGATCTTTTTTTCAGAGAAGTACCGGATGAAGGCGGTTATGTCGTGAGCGCAGGTCTTTTCTCCGTCATCGAATATTTGCAGAACCTGCGTTTTGATGAGGATGATTTGGCATATTTGAAGAAGAAGGGCGTTTTCAGCGAAGCGTTTTTGGAATATTTGCGTGATTTTCGGTTTCGCGGCAATGTATACGCATTAGCGGAAGGAACGATTGTTTTTCCCTATGAACCGATCCTGAGTGTCAAGGCCAACATCATCGAAGCTCAGTTGATCGAATCCTTTTTGCTTTTGTCGATCAACCATCAGTCTTTGATTGCCACGAAGGGATCGCGTGTGAAACGCGCCGCCAGAGGAAGGAAGGTCATGGAATTCGGCACCCGCCGCGCCCATGGGCCCGATGCATCCGTCCTGGGGGCCAGAGCCGCATACATCGGCGGGGTTGACGGGACATCCTCGGTTAAGACCGATCAACTCTACGGTGTACCGGCATTGGGTACGATGGCCCATTCGTGGGTACAGATGTTCGATGACGAATATGCGTCCTTCAAACGGTATTGTGAGGTATTCCCTCATCAGTCCACACTGCTTGTGGACACCTATGATGTCTTAAAAAGCGGGGTTCCCAATGCCATTAAGGCCATCAAGGAGGTTTTGCTTCCAAAAGGCATCGATCGATATGCCGTCCGGATCGATTCCGGCGATCTGGCGTATCTTTCAAAACAAGCCCGCAAGATGCTTGATGAGGCCGGTCTTGAAAATTGCCGGATTGTGGTCTCAAATTCACTTGACGAACATACCATCGATGAACTTCTGGACCAAGAGGCTAAAATTGACGCTTTTGGTGTCGGTGAACGCTTAATCACCGCTAAGAGCAATCCTGTCTTGGGCGGTGTCTATAAACTCGTCAGTGTTTTTCGCGACGGAAAAGAAATTCCCAAGATCAAAGTCTCGGAAAACCCCGATAAAATCACCACACCCGCATTTAAACAGATCTATCGCATCTATGACTTAGACAATGATATGGCAATTGCCGATCTGATCACGCTCCGTGATGAAACCATTGATGAATCAAAACCGCTCACGATCTTCGATCCGCTCCACACATGGAAACAAAAGACCCTTGAAAACTTCTATGTGCGCCCGCTATTGAATTTAGTCATCGAAGACGGCAACATCGTCGATAAACCCGCTTCGCTCGAAGACACACGGCAACATGCCAAAGAGGATCTCGCGCGTTTTTGGGAAGAGATAAAGCGCTTTGAAGTACCCCACCCATATTATGTCGATCTTTCCGAAAAACTATGGAAACTAAAAGATAAGATGCTTAAAGAAAACACGAATTAAACGCCATAATCAGAAGCATTAAAGAAATTGAAAAAAATTGGCACTCAAATGTTGACAGTGCCAAAAAAGATGTTATAATATGATTAGCACTCATCAAAACAAGTGCTAAACACAATCAAAATTGCATAAGGAGTGAAAAAGATGTTGAAACCATTACATGACAATGTCGTACTGCAAAAAGAAAAAGTCGAGAAAAAGACAAAAAGCGGCATCATCCTCACGGGCGACCAAAAGGAAGAATCGTCGTTCGCGAAAGTGATTGCCGTCGGTGACGGACGCATCGAAGACGGAAAGAAACAACCGATGAACGTCAAAGTCGGCGACAAGGTGGTCTATAAAAAATACTCGACCACCGATTTCAAGATTGACGAGGACGAATACATGATCATCGCCGAAAGCGACATACTCGCCATACTCGAAGAATAGGAGGATCAATGATGAGTAAAGAACTGCGTTTTTCCAAAGAAGCACGAACATCCATGTTGAAAGGCGTCGACAAAATTGCCGATGCCGTGAAGGTGACCTTGGGACCGAAAGGCCGCAATGTTGTCTTAGACAAAGGATACGGTTCCCCGACGATCACCAATGACGGTGTCACCATTGCCAAAGAGATCGAACTCAAGAACAAATTTGAGAACATGGGCGCCAAACTGACTTATGAAGCCGCCAGCAAAACGAACGACCTTGCCGGTGACGGCACCACGACCGCCACATTATTGACGCAAACGATGATCCACAAGGGTCTTCAACACGTCGAAAAAGGCACAAATCCCGTTTTGATGCGTGAAGGCATCGAAAAAGCGGCCAAAAGTATTGCCGAACTTTTACTCAAAAAGAGCAAGAAAATTAAAACGGACGAAGACATCGCAAGCGTTGCCACCGTGTCTTCCGGACATGCCGAGATCGGCGAGATCATCGCCAAAGCGATGAACAAAGTCGGACGTGACGGTGTCATCCAGGTCGATGAATCCAAAGGATTCGAAACCGTGCTCGATGTCGTCGAAGGCATGCAATACGACAAAGGGTACATCTCTCCTTACATGGTGTCCGACCGTGAAAAGATGGAAGTTGATTTAGAGAACGCTTATGTGCTGGTGACCGATCAGAAAATCACGACGGTCAAAGATGTTCTGCCGTTGTTAGAAAACATCGTCGAAGCCAGCAAACCGCTGTTCATCATCGCCGATGACATCGAAAACGAAGTCATGTCCACCCTGATTGTCAACAAAATCCGCGGCACATTCAATGTCGTTGCGACAAAAGCACCCGGATTCGGGGACAATCAAAAGGACATGCTCGCGGACATCGCCACGTTGACCGGTGCGACCTTCTTTGCGAAGGATCTCGACATGGATCTGAAAGATGCGACCATGGAGGATCTCGGAAGCGCCAAGAAGATCACCGTGACCAAGGACAACACCACCATCCTTGATGGCGCCGGCGACAAAAAAGACATCGATGAACGTGTTGATGAAATCAAAACACGCATTGAGAATTCCAAATCCGACTATGATAAGGAACGTCTCGAAAAACGTCTCGCCAAACTGACGGACGGCGTTGCGATCATCAAAGTCGGTGCACAAACCGAAACCGAACTCAAAGAGAAGAAAATGAAAATCGAAGATGCCTTGAATGCGACGAAAGCCGCAGTCGAAGAAGGTATCGTGAC
>JAGYMP010000324.1 GCA_018400565.1 Bacilli bacterium
ATTAAAGACACGAACGGGTGATGATATGGACATTAAACGCACCACAATCGATGATTTTGAAAAAATTGACATTTTCACGGATACCGGCGGCACGGTTTCATTGCTTTCGCTGGGCGCGACCGTATATGATTGGACCACGCCATCCGGCGTGAACATCGTTGCGGCTTATGAATCGATCGATGATTACAGGGAATCCGGGATGTATCTCGGAACGACTGTCGGACCGAATGCCGGACGCATCCAAAACGGGGCGTTCACGATCGGCGGAGAACGGTATCAAACAGACGAGAAAGATTCGAATTTTCTCCACAGCGGCAAAGAAGGTTTGTCGTTCAAGGTGTTTGACGTCAAACAATGCGAGGTGACCCAAGAAGGCGCAATCATCGTGTTTGGATTGGACTATGTCCATTCCGTGCTGCCGGGCCGCCAGACATTCACGGTGACCTACCGCATCCGGGATAATCAGATGTCAATCGAGTATGACGCGACATCTGACAAAGAAACCATCGTCAATCTCACCAATCACTGTTATTTCAATTTGAACGGGACATTTGACCGGCCGATTGACGATCATGCACTTAAAACGGATGCATCACGGGTGACAACGGTCAATGAGAAACTTCTCGCAGAAGATATCATGCACGTGGAGGGATCGTTGCTCGATTTCAGATCAAAACGATTCTTGAAAGAGGCATATGATGCGCCCGAACTCGACAATCATCCTGTCGGGGGCGTCGATCATTACTTTTTGTTTGCTGAAGACGAGAAAAAAGAAGCTATGCTTTTTGCTGAGAATTCCAACCGGAAACTCACTGTGTCATTCACGATGCCTGGGCTAACGGTTTATACCACGAACACGCCAAAAGACAATATACTGAAAAGCGGCACGAAACTCTCGAAGCACGGCGCGGTATGTCTGGAACCCGAATACAACCCCAATGCCGTCAATGACGAACGGTTTGAACTTTCGATTGCCAAAGAGGGACACCCCTATCATGAAAAGATCACGTACGTATTGGAGGAATGAAGATGAATATCCTGG
>JAGYMP010000325.1 GCA_018400565.1 Bacilli bacterium
GTGTGATGCCGATATCATTGTTTACGTCGGTTGCGGTGAACGCGGCAACGAGATGACCCAGGCACTTGATGAGTTCACGGAACTCACCGATCCGAGAACGGGGAAATCGCTTATGAACCGTACGGTTTTGATCGCCAACACATCAAACATGCCGGTCGCGGCACGCGAAGCGAGTATTTACACCGGTGTGACGATCGCGGAATATTACCGTGACATGGGTTATCATGTCGCTTTGATGGCGGATTCCACCTCGCGATGGGCCGAAGCACTCCGCGAAATCAGCGGACGGTTGGAAGAGATGCCCGCGGAAGAAGGGTTTCCGGCTTATCTGCCGAGCCGTCTTTCGCAATTTTATGAACGCGCGGGATATGTCAACGCTTTATCCGGACGTGAGGGATCGATCACGATCATCGGTGCCGTTTCACCCCAGGGTGCCGATTTCTCTGAACCGGTCACACAAAACACAAAACGTTTCATCCGCTGTTTTTGTGCGTTAAGCAAAGATTTGGCATATTCAAGACACTATCCGGCCGTTGATTGGAATGTGAGTTATTCCGAATACGTGAGCGATCTGCGTTCATGGTTCGTTGAGCATGTCGGCATAGATTTCATGGAGGACAGACAACGCATCAAGTCGCTTTTGGCCGAAGAAAACAAACTGATGGAAATTGTGAAACTGATCGGCAGTGATGTTTTGCCCGCCGATCAAAAGCTTGTCATCCAAACAGCGAAATTGATCCGTGTCGGTTATCTCCAACAAAACGCATTCCATCCCGATGATACCTATGTGACATTGAAAAAACAAAAGAAAATGATGGAAATCATCCTGTATATGTATGACGAAGCGAAAAAAGTCGTCGAAGAAGGTTATGCCTTCAGTCTGATCACAAAAACCGGGTTGTTCGATCGGCTTACCAAGATGAAATATGAAGTTTCAAACGACGAATTGGACAAATTCGATGATTATTATGGTATCATTGACGACGCTTTGAAAGAGATTGAGTGAGGAGGCATACCATGAATCTTCAATACATCGGTTCAAATGAGGTCAAGGGGCCTCTCATGCTCATCGAGAATGTCAAAGACATCAGCTTTGAGGAGATCGTTGACATCCAGATGGATAACGGTGAGAAACGCAAAGGACGTGTTGTTGAGATCTATGGTGACAAAGTCGCCGTACAGGTCTTTGAAGGGACGGAGGGTATTTCCCTGTCCAACACGAAAACCACTTTTTTGGGTCATCCGATGGAAATCGGACTCTCAAAAGAGGTTTTGGGACGTACCTTTGACGGTGTCGGAAAACCGATTGACGGTCTTGGCCCCGTGTTTGTTGATGAAAAACGTGATATCAACGGATTGCCCCTTAATCCGGTGTCCCGTTTATATCCCAAAAACTATATTCACACCGGCATCAGTGCGATCGACGGACTCACGACGCTGATCCGCGGTCAGAAACTGCCGATTTTTTCCGGTTCCGGGATGCCCCATAATGAACTCGCGGTACAGATCGTCCGTCAGGCAAAGATTGCCGAAGGCGATGATAATTTTTGTGTTGTTTTCGCAGCAATGGGCGCCAAAAATGATGTGGCGGATTATTTCCGCCGTTCCTTTGAGGAATCGGGTGTCGTCGATAAGGTCGTGATGTATCTG
>JAGYMP010000326.1 GCA_018400565.1 Bacilli bacterium
CGGCCTCAATCCCAATTTCATCATGAAAGCCCTGATTGTGCCGATTCTGAATATGACGACATACGATCCGGCCTTCATCGAACACCACATTCTGCATCTGCATGTGTTCGCCTCCGCCGACCTTTTGATGACGGCGGGGATCGTCGGTCTGGGGTTTGCGATTTTCTTCGCGGGCAAGAAGTACCATTTGTTCCACCTCAGCCTGCCCGAATGGCTGAAACTGGAATACATCGTGTTTTTGCCCGCCTATCTTCTGATGCGTAATCTATGCCGGTTGCTGTACGGGGAGAAATGTCCGATCGACACCACCGATTTTGCGAAACTCGCGGAGAAGGACGTCGAAAAAATCGGTTTCATCGACCGTTTCATCATCACGTCGCATGTCATCAACCGACGCTATGAACAAAGCATCATCAAAAGTGATGCGTTGATTTACACGATGTTTCTGACATTGATCATCGTGTTTATGATCATCCTGGGATTGTGAGGGCCTGCCGATGAAAAAGACAAGACGCACCATCAAAATTTTCGATGACATGGTCAAAGGCAATTCATACCTTGTGTTGTCATCGCTGTTGCTTTTGGCTTTGTTCGTATCGTATGCCGGCGATTGGTTCGGTTTTTCCTCCCGGTTGGACAATGCGGCTTTGTTCAACCGGTTTTATGCATGGTTCGGCGGTTTTTCCTTTGACATGTTCATTATCATCGTCATCCCCCTGCTCGGTGCCGTCTTTGAGTTGATCTACGGCGAGCGGCTGGTGAAAAACCGCGACAAATCAATCATTTACATGGGCTTTTTGGAAATCATCTACATTGTCCTGCTCTATCCGAAGGTCATGGCGGGCAATGTCGCATTCTCCCTTCCGTCCTTGTTTTCGCTCGGCATTTATTTCCAGATCGACATGCTCGCATACACGGTCTTGCTGATCACAAGTTTCGTGTGGTTTTATGTGATGGTCTATGCCCATGAGTACATGCGGAGACAAACCCACGGGACACGTTTTTTCTTCTTCGTGGCCGTCACCTACAGTGCGGTGCTGGGTGCGATCGTATCCGGCGATCTGCTGACGATGTTCATCTTCTTTGAGATCATGACCGTCGCCTCCTACATGCTCGTCATCCACAACCAGACCGATGAGTCCTACAAAGCCGGTTTCAATTATCTCTTCATGGGTTTGATCGGCGGGTTTCTGATTCTGGCCGCGCTGTTGTTGATCTATTTTCATGTCGGCGATCTGAGATTTGCTTCGGCGATCGAAGCGTTGCAGGACAAAGGCGATCTCAAATACTGGATCATGGGGCTTTTGGTTTTCGGTTTCGGCATCAAAGCCGGCATGGCACCCGTCCATGTCTGGCTTCCGAGGGCACATCCGGTCGCTCCGGTCCCGGCAAGCGCCCTTCTTTCGGGCATCCTGATCAAAATCGGCGCTTACGGCATCCTGCGTGTCGCAATCAGTTATTATTTTCCCGCACCCGATGCGGGCGTGATCGACGTCACGCTTTGGGACGTGGCGGGAAGGATCGGCGGCATCATCATCTGGACGGGCATCGCGACGATGTTCATGGGTGCGGTGCTGGCGGCCGGGCAAAAGAACATCAAACGTCTGCTCGCATACAGTTCCGTCTCGCAGATGGGTTATATCTTGGTCGGCATCGGTGCGGCGCTTTATCTCGGTTATGAGGGCGCCACGGGATATGCGGGCGCGATTTACCATATTTTCAACCATGCCCTCTTCAAATCGCTTCTGTTCATGGTGGCCGGTGTCGTTTATTACCACACCCATGAGATCGACATGTATAAATTAGGCGGCATCGCGAGGAAACTCCCTTTCACGACGTTGGTTTTCATCATCGCAGTGTTCGGAATCATCGGCATGCCGGGGTTCAACGGCTACCTTTCCAAGACCATCATCCATCACGGTCTGAGCGAGGTCGTCCGCATCAATCCGGTCTTTATCGTGGCAGACATCTTCTTTATCATCACGAGTGTCCTGACGGTCACGTATTTCCTCAAGATGTTTTATTACGTCTTTTTACGGAAAGCAACAAGGGCCTACAAAGATCTCGTCTTTGATTTCTCGAGTCTTGATCTCGCCCTGGGGAGCCTGGCCGTTTTGATTGTCGGTGTCGGGCTTTTCCCGCATTTCGTGACAAGCAATCTCATCATCCCGCAACTTGAGGTTACCGCCTATGACATCCATCACATCGAATCGCATATCTCCTCGATGAATTACTTTGCGATCAGTGACGTGCTGATGTCATTTGCGATCATCGCCGGAGGCTCATTGTTCTTTTTCATCGCCAGGGAACTCCGCTTGTTTGACATCAAACTGCCCCGATGGCTGAGCATTGAATATGTGTTTTTGATGCCTTCTTACCTTTTGATGAAAAACCTCTGCACACTCCTTTACGGGGACAAGTGTCCGATCGATCTCAAGGATTTTGCGAAATTGTCGGAAAAGGATGTCGAGAAGATCGGCTTCGTGGACAGGCTCACCATCACCGCGAATGTCATCAACCGCCGCTACGAACAAAGCATCATCCGGCGGGACACCCTCATTTATGCCTTTTTCCTCACGTTGACGCTGATCTTTTTGATGGTGACATGAGCTCATGAAACGAGATTGATAAGCATCCGTATTCTTTTGCATAAAAACAGGCACACCGGCGATTCGGTGTGCCTGTTTAATTGCATCATCATCAGTGGAATACGGTCTTGTCGCACAGCATGCATCCACTTAGTCCGTCTGTTTTTAATCCTGCAACGGATAAACAGCCCAGAATTCATCACTGTAATCGCCTTCAACGGGAAATATCAACAAACCGCCGACGATTGTCGCATCGTCATTGCTCAACAGGTCGTCGGGAATCTCTTCATCAAACAAACCCGGGAAGACAATTGTTTTCAATGCCAATGTCGTCTTATCGTAAACCTGGATGATATTTGTCTTGTTTGTGTCGTCTTCCATGACGGAAAACACCAATAAATCGTCTCCGTGCACCACGACATGCTCAACATATTTAAATATTCCCAAATCGCTTGGCACGTCGCCGGCGATGTCGACGGATGATGATGCGTATCTGTCGATGTTGCCGGATGATGGTTCAAATGTCTTTAAATCCCATTTGCGGATCTGCTGGTTTTCATACGTATAGATCGTCTCATCATCGATCGCATGGTGAAAGACTCTGTTCAATTCCATTGTGTGATCCTGATCGAGAAGATCGTACACAAACACATCATCGCCCGCAACACAGATCAAATGGTGGCCAATCATGTCAAACGTGACGTCATCTCTTGAGAACATCCTCCCGAAGGTCGGTTCAATCGTTCTTGTCAGCAACCCCGTGTCCATATCATACACGTTGAAACCGATGAATTTTTGATCGTCATCCACATAACCGACAACCAACAGGTTGTCATAAACCATTTGCCAAAACTCAAAATCATAGATTGATGGTTCTTCGATTCCGATGGTTGTGAAACCGTCCGGATCCGTCAAATTCCCATAGACGATATAATCCTGATCGGGGATAGTCTTGCTTTCAGGGACATCGTCATCATTCGCGATGATCGTCACGTTGAGATCATCGTCCATCGTGATGGATGCCGGCAAAAAATCCATGGGAATGTTCAAAACGTCCAGGGAAATGGTTTCATGGTAGGTATCATCATATAGATCATATACCTCAACCCGCGGATTCGAACCGTCATTGCCGACGATGAAGGTATAGATTTTGTCATCGATGATATAGGGGAACTCCGAATCGAAGCTCGATGCGATAAACAGCATTGCACTGTTGCCAAGCGGGATGGTCCGGAAAAACTCCTTATTCACTGTGTCATAAAAAACCAGGTAATTGTAATAATAGGCTTGGTAATAATCATCATACTCCAAATCCGTCGCATGAAAGACCACGTAATCATCGATGAATTTGGCTGTTCCAAGCTCAAGATCGCCAAAACCACCCGTCACCAACGGTGTCTTCTCAGAAAACGTCTTGTCAAGCAAAAATGGATCGCCCATAAAGAGGTCTTCCACCAAAAGCATGTCGCCAAGATCCAAAAATCGCAACCAAAAAATATCTTCATCCAAGTCACTCACATCATACACGTGCCCTTTCTTTGCATATACGGGTACGTAA
Organism: Bacilli bacterium; assembly: GCA_018400565.1. Classification (GTDB taxonomy): domain Bacteria; phylum Bacillota_I; class Bacilli_A; order Izemoplasmatales; family Hujiaoplasmataceae; genus M55B122. Next base: position 4,147 of record JAGYMP010000326.1, read on the forward strand.
ATGACATCATGGGAGGGCATGACGGAAAAATCACCGTCCGCAATCCAGTTGATGAATATCTGTCCTTCGATAAGCGGGGCATCGGGGGTTGGTGCATCAATCGCCTCACCGGGATAATAGGTGTCGGTTCTGATCACTTCGCCCTGATGATCCTCATAAATCACGGCATACATTTTTTCGCGTTTCTCACCGATTAAGGTAAGATCTTCAGCCGGCATGCGGTCATACAAAGAATCCGTCGCATGAAAATCCCAGTCGTAGTATTCATATGTGTCACCGGTGATGATTGCATCCATGTAATCCGACAATGCAGTGTTGTACACAACATCTTCCTCTTTGATGATCGCTTCTTCGTCATCAATATATGTGAGCGTGAACGTATTGGGGACCCATTTCACATAAAGATGCATGTCCTCCGTCAATGCTTCGTCCATGTCAAGCGGGTCCGTGAAATCCTCATTGAGATAAAACCCGTCAAATGAATAAGCGTTTCCGGGAATGTCGTTTTCTTCGAAATAACCGGCCATGTCATCAACCAATAAATCCGTCAAATGTGCTGCTCTTCCGGCCTGAAAAGACACAATGTATACCCCGTCTTCCTCAAACCGCATCTCAGCGGTCACCTCATAGGTTTTCACAGACGTGGTTGTTTCTTCACCGGGCACCGTGGTGTTCATTGTGGTCTGACCGCCCAGATCGCATCCCGACAATAAAAAAACCATGGCCAAAAATACAATAATCCTTACTCCCATGTTATCCTCCTGTGTTCTTATGTTGTTTGCATCAAAGCTGTTTTATCTGATCTGTTTTTAACGGATCCATACAAGCATTCATTTTTTTAGTTTACTCCATTTTGCTTTTTTCGTCAATAAGAACATGGTCATTTTACAGCATTTCCCCTCATTTTCATTAAAAATATTTCCTGTGCAGCGCCTTCGGTATCGGATGTGAAATCCCGTGTCCCATTAAAAAAAGACACACCGGATATCCGGTGTGTCTTTGATGAAAAATTGTTGTCCGTCCAATCAAAACGGTCCCCAGATCAGTTCCACGAATTCGGGATAATCGATGAAGGGGTTGCGGTTGCCCTGGAAGCCGAAGATCTCTTCGTTGCGGTTCTCTTCGAACTCATCGACGGGGTCTTCGACGTGCCATTCAAGCAATGTCGTGAACAGACCCATTTCGTAGTTGCTGGTGTTCGGGACGTCATCGACCAGGGACAATTCTTCATACATCACGATCATGTAAAGCATGATTCTCGCGATGTCGCCTTTCACTTCGTCTCTCGGTTCATAGGATCCCGTTTCGCCTTCTCCGAAGAATTTGTTGCCGCGGGACGAATTCTCACCGGGATCGGCGGGTTTC
>JAGYMP010000327.1 GCA_018400565.1 Bacilli bacterium
CGGCCTCAATCCCAATTTCATCATGAAAGCCCTGATTGTGCCGATTCTGAACATGACGACGTATGATCCCGCCTTCATCGAACACCACATTCTGCATCTGCATGTGTTTACGACCAACGATCTTTTGATGACGGCCGGCGTCGTCGGTCTGGGTTTCATGATTTTCTTTGTGGGCAAAAAATATCATTTATTCCATCTAAGTCTGCCGGAATGGCTGAAACTCGAATACATCGTGTTTTTACCCGCTTATCTTTTGATGCGTAATTTATGCCGGTTGCTTTATGGGGAGAAATGCCCGATCGACACAACCGATTTTGCGAAGCTGGCGGAAAAGGATGTCGAAAAAATCGGGTTCATCGACCGCTTTATCATCACGTCAAACGTCATCAACAGACGCTATGAACAAGGCATCATACGCAGTGATGCGATGATTTACACGATGTTTTTGACATTGATCATCGTGTTCATGATCATTCTGGGATTGTGAGGACTTACCTATGAAAAAGAAAAGACGCACCATCAAAATATTTGATGACATGGTCAAAAGCAATTCATACCTTGTCTTGTCATCGTTGTTGCTGTTGGCTTTGTTTGTCGCTTATGCGGGCGATTGGTTCGGGTTTTCCTCTTGGCTGGACGGCACGGCTTTATTCAACCGGTTTTATGCATGGTTCGGCGGTTTTTCCTTTGATATGTTCATTATCATCATCATTCCTTTGCTCGGTGCGGTCTTTGAGTTGATCTACGGCGAGCGCTTGGTGAAGAGCCGCGACAAATCGATCATTTACATGGGCTTTTTGGAAATCATCTACATTGTCCTGCTGTATCCGAAAGTCATGGCCGGGGATGTCGTTTTTTCGCTTCCGTCCGTGTTTTCACTGGGCATCCATTTTCAGATCGACATGCTTGCTTACACGGTCTTGTTGATCACAAGTTTCGTCTGGTTTTATGTGATGGTCTATGCCCATGAGTATATGAGAAGACAAACCCACGGGACACGCTTTTTCTTCTTTGTGGCCATCACCTACAGCGCGGTGTTGGGTGCGATCGTGTCCGGCGATCTCTTGACGATGTTCATCTTCTTTGAGATCATGACCATCGCCTCTTACATGCTCGTCATCCACAATCAAACCGATGAGTCATACAAAGCCGGCTTCAATTACATCTTCATGGGCTTGATCGGCGGGTTTTTTATACTGGCTGCCTTGTTATTGATATATTTTCATATCGGTGATCTAAGGTTTGCTTCCGCGATCGAAGCTTTGCAGGGCAAAGGCGATCTCAAATACTGGATCATGGGGCTGTTGGTGTTCGGTTTCGGCATCAAAGCCGGCATGGCCCCCGTCCATGTGTGGCTTCCGAGGGCCCACCCGGTCGCACCGGTGCCGGCAAGCGCACTCCTGTCCGGTATTTTGATCAAAATCGGCGCTTACGGCATCTTGCGTGTCGCCATCAGTTATTATTTCCCCGCGCCGGATGCGGGCGTGATCGATATAACACTTTGGGACGTGGCAGGGAAAATCGGCGGCATCATCATCTGGACGGGCATTATCACCATGTTCATGGGGGCGGTGTTGGCCGCAGGACAAAAAAACATCAAACGCCTGCTCGCATACAGTTCCGTCTCGCAGATGGGCTATATCTTAGTCGGCATCGGCACTGCGCTTTATCTCGGGTATGAGGGTGCCACGGGTTATGCGGGCGCGATTTATCATATTTTCAACCATGCCCTGTTCAAATCGCTTCTCTTCATGGTGGCCGGTGTCGTTTATTACCACACCCATGAGATCAACATGTACAAACTAGGCGGTATCGCAAGGAAACTGCCCTTCACGACATTGATTTTCATTATCGCCATGTTTGGGATCATCGGCATGCCGGGATTCAACGGCTATCTTTCCAAGACCATCATCCATCACGGCTTGAGTGAAGTCATCCACATCAATCCCGTTTTCATGATAGCCGACATTTTCTTTATCATCACAAGTGTGCTGACGGTCACTTATTTCCTTAAAATGTTTTATTACGTCTTTTTAAGAAAAACAACCCGGACCTACAAAGACCTCGTCTTTGATTTCTCCAGCTTGGATCTGGCCTTGGGAAGCGTGGCCGTTTTGATTGTCGGTGTGGGGCTTTTCCCGCATTTTGTGACGAGCAATCTCATCATCCCGCAACTTGAAGTGACCGCCTATGACCTCCATCATATCGAATCGCACATCGCGACGATGAATTACTTTGCGATCAGTGACGTATTGATGTCATTTGCGATCATCGCCGGCGGCACTCTGGTCTTTTTCATCGCCAGAGAACTTAAATTATTTGACATCAAACTGCCGCGTTGGCTGAGCGTGGAATACGTGTTTTTGATGCCTTCCTATCTTTTGATGAAAAACCTCTGCACCATCCTTTATGGTGACAAGTGCCCGATCGATCTCAAGGATTTTGCGAAATTATCGGAAAAAGATGTCGAGAAGATCGGCTTCGTCGACAGACTCACGATCACCGCGAACGTCATCAACCGCCGCTACGAACAAAGCATCATCCGGCGTGACACACTCATTTATGCCTTCTTTCTAACCTTGACGTTAATCTTTTTGATGGTGGTTTAATGCTTGACGATGTCCTTAAAAAAAATCAAATCTGTTTTTCACAAAAAAAGAGGCACACCATTCGTCCGGTGTGCCTCAATTCTATATTCATTGTCGGTCCAATCAAAACGGACCCCAGATCAATTCAACGAGTTCGGGATAATCGATGAAGGGATTTCGGTTGCCCTGAAAACCGTAAATCTCTTCGTTGCGGTTTTCTTCGAATGCATCGACGGGATCTTCTTCGTGCCATTCAAGCAACGTCGTAAACAGACCCATTTCATAGTTGCTGACATTCGGAACACCGTCGACCAAGGATAACTCCTCATACATCACGATCATGTAAAGCATGATTCTCGCGATGTCGCCTTTGACGTCGTCTCTTGGTTCATAGGAACCTGTTTCGCCTTCACCGAAGAATTTGTTGCCGCGGGACGAATTCTCACCGGGATCGGCGGGTTTC
>JAGYMP010000328.1 GCA_018400565.1 Bacilli bacterium
TGCGTCGTTTTTAAAAAGAGATGGTGGAGGGGGACGGTTTCGAACCGCCGAACCCTGTGGGAGCAGATTTACAGTCTGCCGCGTTTAGCCTCTTCGCTACCCCTCCGGCTGTTTTTATTTCAGCTATTACATTATATCAAACCACATGTTGAAATGCAACCCATAACGCTGCGAAAACAAAAACTTTTTCACCATCACATCCTGTGGTATAATAACGATAGAAATCAATGACGGGAGTGAACGATATGAACATCGCTTTGATCGCACATGACAAAATGAAACCGGAAATCATCGAATTCGCAAAAAAGTACAAAGACGTCCTGAAAAACCACAATTTGGTGGCCACGGGCACGACAGGCAGCAAAATCATCGAAGCCACAGGCCTTGACATCCATTGTTACCAATCCGGACCCTTGGGCGGCGACCAGGAAATCGGCGCCAGCATCGCCAACGGAAAGATCGATTTGATTTTTTTTCTCCGCGATCCGCTCACACCACAGCCGCATGAACCGGATGTGTCGGCACTGCTCAGGCTTTCTGATGTCCATAAGATCCCGCTTGCCACAAACATCCGCACCGCGGAAATGGTTGCCCATGCGTTAAGCGACTGAATAAGATGAACGGTTGCCTCCCGGCAACCGTTTTTTATTGGCTGATAATCAGCGGAACCAGCACTTCATCCGCCAACAAACCCGCATGCTGTCCTTTTTTCGTAAATTCACCGGCTTGTGTTTTGAAGATGTATTTGTCCGTCGCAAGCGCCATGTAATCACCCAGGAATTCATCGGTTTTGGGATGCTTTTTGCCCGTTCCGAACAACTGCATCTTCAGGATGTCACGGCGGGAATGAAGCTGAAAATGTTTGCCGAACTTCTTGTTGAACAGACGCTCGAAGGCGTCTTTTTTGTTTTCTTTGATGAAAAACGCGGTGGCCCGTGATTCAACCGACGGTTCGTGTCTGAACATATCCCACAATTCCTTGTGCTTCCGAAGCTCGATTGTCTCAACATCAATCTGCCCGTGATCGGCGATGACGATGAGAAGCGTGTCATGACCGGCGTGGTTTTTGAGATGTGCGTATCCCTCATCGATGCTTTTCACCATGGCATGGAC
>JAGYMP010000329.1 GCA_018400565.1 Bacilli bacterium
CCCGTCATTCAATACATAGAGTTTGCCCTCTTGGTTCTCCCTGACCTGACATATTCCCTTCTTTCCCTCTTTTATCCGGCAATAGTGACTGCAAGTCTTACAGATAACCGATTTGTCATCCTTTTTTTCATATAACAACGATTCGCGCATTGTGACACCTCCAAAGTAGATGATTCCTTGTGATTCTATTCTATCACTTTTATGGAAATGATTAAAGGCGGCAATAAAAATAGCCATCTTAATGCAAGATGGCTATGATTATCATGATCAAGCGGTTTTTTTCTTAATAAAGATGAGATATGCGGCCACACCGCCGATGACAACAAGTCCCCCGACCACCGATAAAATAATGGAGGGCAGCGGGTTGTAATCGGGGATCGAAGCGTCCTGATACATGACGTAGGATGTGTGGGCGGGGATGGAGATGCGTTTGTTGCCTTTGAATGATTCAATCGCGTCTTCGTTTGCCTCATCACCGTCAACAATCAAAACCCACCCGCCGCCCTCAGGCAGCTTCACCTTTTCATTGCCGTCATTGGCATTATGGACGACCAGGATGGTATCATGAACATCACCCGAATCATCATTCGTGATTGTGTATGCGATGATGCCTTCCTCTTCCTCATAAAGGAAGGTAAGATTTTCTTTCACTTCGGATGCCTGATCCATGCGAAAGGAGGGGTGTTCGTTTCTCAACTCAATCAATCCGCATATATATTCATGTATCTCGTTCCCTTCTTCCGAGGTTTTGAGATTCCAACGGATTTGGTTCACACTGTCCGGTGATTCATAACTGTTTTCATCGAACCCTTCACCGTCCTCGGCTGGTTTCGAACGCATGAACTCATCGCCTGCATGTATAAATGCAATGCCCTGGGAAGTCATCAAAAGCGCATAGGATTGTTTGAACATGTCGGGCAACAGATCAAGCCTGCCGTCATCTTCCAGTGTCAGATGGAGTTTATCATGAAGAGTGTTGTTATCATGTGCCGTCACATAATTGATGGTTTTTGTCGGTTGTGTGTGCCAAATCTCATATGGCGTGAGCAGTGAAGCCTTGATCGCTTCGTGATCGGTGCCCCCCGCAATGCCGTATTTGACACGGGTGATGACGCTTTCAGAAAAATCACCCTGCACATAACCGCCTTGGGCGGAGGCAAACACGGAACCCTTGACCGCGTCCCGGAAATCATCGTTGAACGCGCCGACCCCCTCAATCTGATCAAGGTTTTTCTTGCCGGCCTGCATCGAAGCGGGCAGCGGTGAGGTTCCGCCCATCCAGGGTTCACCGTAAACCATGATTGACGAATCGATGGCATGCAAAGCGTCCGCGACGGCATTCATGGTTTCGATATCATGAAGCGCCATCAGGTCGAAACGGAAACCGGAGATATTATATTCCGTTGCCCAGAAAGTCGTCGAATCGACGATGAATTTACGCATCATCGCTCTTTCCGAAGCGGTTTCATTACCGGTTCCCGAACCGTTGCTGAAAGCACCGGAAGCGGTTTTCCTATGATAATAACCCGGAACGATCAAATTGAAGTTTGAATTCGCGGTTAAGCCTGTGTGGTTGTAAACGACATCCATATTGATGCGGATGTCGGAGTCGGTCATGGAGGCCACCACTTGTTTCATTTCACTCACACGAACCAACCCATCATAGGGATCAGCGGAATACGTGCCTTCAAGCGTGTTGAAATTAAGCGGCATGTATCCCCAGTTAAATGCATTGTAATCAGGATCATCGACTCTGGTCTCATCGACGACACCATAATCAAAGAACGGCAAAAGCTGCACATGTGTGATGCCAAGATCTTTCATATGGTCAAATCCGGTTGAGGCACCGTCATAAGTCGTGCCTTCTTCAATCAACCCAAGATATTTACCGCGGTTCTCTTCGCTTCCGTTCCATGATTCATGGGTCGTCAGATCACGCACATGAAGCTCATAGATGATGGCATCCGTGGCAGCATCCATGTTATCGGGCCGATCGCCATACTCAAAACCATCGGGATTCATTTGTTCAAAATCGACAACCAACCCCCGCAAACCATTGATTCCGGTACTTTTCGCATAAGGATCGACAACCTCGTTAGTCTTGGATCCGTTCGTTACCGAATACGTGTAATACACGCCATGGAGATTACCGGGTTCCTCATGATAAAACGTGCCCTTCACATCCGAGGTCATCTCCACGGTCTTAACGGGATCGTCGGTCCCGCCGTGTTTAGCCGGTGTTCCCGTATCATATAGATTAAGTTCGATTTTATCAGAGATCGGCGCCCAAAGCCGGAAGGTCGTTTTGTCTTCCAGGGGAATCGCGCCGAGATCGTCGCCTTCGTATGCAAACGCATCCTCAAACTCTTCGGTGTCATAAATCCCGTCAAAAGTCACACTGTATTCTTTGACGGACGAATCGCCAAACGTCCCCTCAATGGTATATGTCTGGGAGAAATCGATGTCTTCGGTCAATACGACCGTTCCGTTCCAGCCGTCTATGGTTATGTTGTCAACATTCAATTCATTGCCATCAGACAACACGCGGATGTCACCCTGGTCGAATTCTTCAGTCGCTTTGTACGTGATCGTCCGCATGTCGGTGAAATATGCAGAAAAGAATTTCGGGCTTTTGTCCGGTCCGTCCGGATCATCAAGCGATGTTCCGATGGCCGGGTCGGCCTGCACTAGATATATATGGAACGTGCCTGTCGGCGTTGTCTCGGGAATTGTCACAAAGCGGTCGGAGTCGATGTCTTTTTCCGCCCAGTCATTTTGACTATCACTACGATGAACAATAAAGCCCATTTCTTCAATCTCAGACAAGTTTTCGTCAATATCTATCTTGGCAACAACACCACCGAAATTATATTGGCTATCAGTGTCGTCATCCTCAAATTGATAATCTGATCCCCCCAATGATTCAGGTTCGCTTTGCCATGCCCAGAGCAACCAGTCATCGTAATCACCGGCATAACGATAATAATGGACATAGATACTCTCTGTCGACTGATCGGCATAAACAGTGTTCACGGTCACCACCGCAAACAAAGCAAATAATATCAACACAATAAATTTTTTCATAAGTTCCTCCTTATATACTTTCCAAAATTACCTTACACTTACAATATAGAGCATTTGCCATCCAAATACAATCCATAGGCATAACATTTAAAAAAAAGCAAACGGTTTCATATGCATAAAACCGCTGTTTTCGCAAAAGCTTTCATCAATTGTCTTGTTTTAAAAAAATGATGATGATAGAAT
>JAGYMP010000330.1 GCA_018400565.1 Bacilli bacterium
TGAATCAAAACGGCAGACGATCGAGGATATCTTCATGAAGTATTACCAAACGGAAGGTGACCGACATGAATAAGCACCTTTTCCTGCTCGATCTCCGTTTGAACCGTGTGCTTATCATCGCATTCACGTTGGTTTTGACGATGTATGGCACGATCGCCGCGGGGATGTACGACCCGCAAAGCGCCGATGCCATGCAGTCCATGCTGGAAATATTGCCCGAGGGCATGGCGGACATGTTCAGTTTCAATGACTTCGGCACAAACATGAACACATATCTCGCAAGTTATCTCTACGGCTTCATCTTCTTTATCTTTCCGATGATTTACATCGTGCTTGCCGGATGCAGGCTTGTCGCAAAACATGTGGATTCGGGTTCGATGGGTTATTTGCTGACGACCCCGAACACAAGACGGAAGATCGCCGTGACCCAGGCATCGTTTTTGGTTTTCAGCGTGGCCTTCATCATTTTCTTCAATACGTTTGTGATCATCCTCATGGGCGTGTCGATGTTTCCGGGCGAACTCGCCGTGTGGGATTTTATCATGTTGAACACGGTCACCGTGTCCGTTTTGTTGTTTGTCGCATCCCTTGTTTTTCTGGCATCCGTGTGGTTTCAGGATCTCGGGCGCGCTTACAGTGTCTCGGGGACGGTTGCCGGATTGTTCTTCATCAGCAACATGCTGAAGAACCTCAATGACGATCTTATGTTCTTCCGGTTTTTCACGCCGCTATCGCTTGTCGATTCCGATAAGATTTATGCGGGCGGCATGTATCCATACCTGACTTCCGGCCTTGCGCTTCTGGGTGCATTTTCGGTGTTTTATGTGGCCGTGCGGCATTTTGAGACGAGAAGTCTGACGATTTGAATTCTACGTTTTCGGATGAATGCATGTCCACATCCTTTTTGATTCACGAATAAACCCCTTATTGATCGTTTGTTTGCAGGAGGGCGGACTTTCATGTTTTTCAACACGAGTACAAAAAGGCTTTTGGTTTTTATCTTCACATTGATGGTTGTGTTGTGGTTTTATGCGACATTGGCGGCGCTGATGGACCGAAGCGGTGTGGCAAGCGACATATTTGACGCGATGGCGTTGTTTCTGCTGTCTTTGCTGACATTGTTGCTGGTGCAGCACAGCCAAACAAAATGGCTGAAAGGTTTGCTTGTGATTTTATCGCTGACTGCCTTGTTCGATTTCACCATCCATCTCGTGAGACCGTCTTTTTCGGCTGATGATTTCATTTCTCTTTACATCCTGTATGGGATCGAATTGTTTGCCGTCGGCATCCTTACAGTGAAAGAGATGGGACGTCAACGGAAAAAAGAGACGTTCGCCAAGGCTTTGTCCATTTTCAATGACACGATTTATCTGGAATACCATTTCACGAAGAAGAAAATACGTCTGCGTTTTTCCGACAAGTTCATCAGAAAACATGCCGTTGATGGCCGTGCGCTCAATCTCGGTCTTGATGAGTTCAAGCAGTTTTTGTCCGACGAGAACCTTCGCCGGTTCGATCGTTTTGAGGATAAGGATCTCATGAAGCCGTCCTTCAATGCCATGTTTGACGTCAAATTCCCGGGCATGAAAGATTATATCCCCATGCTTGGCCAAAATGCGTTTGCGGACAATCACGTGGCATATGCCGTTTTGATTGACATGACGGAAATCAGACAAATGCAGAATGAACTCTCAGGCATGCGTGAAGCGTACCATTTCACACATGAGGAAAATCTGAAGATCTTTGAAAACACACAAGAGATCATTGCGAAATACGATACAAGAGGGCATGTCGTCTTTGCGACCGAGTCCTATGCGGAAATCTACGACACCCGACCGAAGGACATCATCGGCAAATCCGTGCATGATCTCAACAGAAACATCGGGCATGAAGACACCGTGTGGTTTGACAACGTGCTCTCCGAAGGATCGGGCGGAAGCAAAGAAACGATGTACCGGGCCGACGGGAAAATAAAATGGATCAGATGGTCCAACCAAGTCATCAACGACGAAAGCGGGGAACCGGCTTTTGTCCTGGCGATCGGCCATGATGTGACCGCCCTTAAAAATCTGAACGCACAACTGGAAAAGGAAACGATCCACGATACGGAGACCGGCCTTCTGAACCGCAAAGGATTCATCGAACGTTTGAGAAAGAATGAAGAGAGGCCAACGGCCGTCTATTTTTTGGAAGTGGGCAATTTTTCCGACATCAGGGATTATTACGGCCTTTCCAAAAGCAAACGGTTCACATGGACATTCGCATCCAAGCTGGCGGCACTTGAAAAAACGGACACCGTCGTCGGGCGTTACGGGAACAACGAATATCTGATCGCCTTTTGCCTTGACGACACCGAAGCGCATGATGCGTTCAAAAAGCTTATACGACATCTCGTTCACAACACACTGGATGTTGACAAAACGCCCGTCAACATGACGGTCAATCTCGGTTATGCGGTGCATCCGGATGATGCCGGCGATCCAAGCACCTGCATCAGCAATGCAAATATCGCGATGGTCGAGGCCAAGACCAAACACATGGGTAAACCGCTTAAATTCACGGAGTCGATGCTCGATTCGCTCAAAAACCGCTTCGTGATGATCGAAAAGCTGAAGAATGCCATGAAAGAGAATGTTTTTGAGACGCACTTCCAACCGCTCATCAATGTGAAGAACAACGAAATCTGGGCTTATGAATCACTTGCGCGCTGGGAGGATGGAACGCTCGGAAACATTTCCCCGGGGGTTTTCCTGGATTTGGCGGTCAAAAGCAGGCTCATGGCCGATTTGGACATGTTGTTGATGCGCAATACGTTCGAGGCATTCGCAACCATCAAGAAAAATCATCCGTCCGAACTCAAATTGACGATCAACGTGTTCAGGGATGTTTTTCTTTCCGACAGGCTGTTTATGTTTTTGAATCATGAACTGGACAAACACGGATTGCATCCCCGCGATGTGATCATTGAACTCAACGAAAACATGTTCATCGAGCATCTCGAAGACATCGTGAGACGCATCCGTGACATCCGCGATCACGGTTTCAAAATCGCCATCGATGATTTCGGAAAACATTACTCATCGCTTTCCGTGCTGACGAAGATCCCCTTTGACATCATCAAGATCGACCGGCTTTTCGTCGACAAAATCAATGACAGGGAAAACGATGAAATCGTCCGCATGGTGCTGAGACTCGCCGAAACAACCGGACGTATGGTGGTCGCCGAGGGTGTTGAGACCGAAAAGCAGGCCGAAACACTCGGAAAAATCGGCTGTGTCTACCAGCAGGGTTTTCTTTACGGGAAGCCTTCAAAAATGGTATAGGGTCAAAGAAGAA
>JAGYMP010000331.1 GCA_018400565.1 Bacilli bacterium
TTTGATGAATTATGATTCTTCATCCAACATGTTCATCAACATGTCACGTCAATGGAATGCCGGATATACGAATTCCGACGGCGATATCCTGATTGACAATGACACCACGCGTTCGATGCTCAATTGGATGGATGAGAAATACACTAATAACACATTTACGCTTCCTGTGGAATGGGATGAAAACTATGGCTCCACAAACTTCAAGTTCGGCGATGTGGCGATGACCGTCGGTTCGACGGCTGGCGTTGCTTACAATATCCCGTCTGAAGCAGATGAGCAAGACAGCCTGGAATTTGGCATCTTCGACGTCGGGTTCGCACCCACGCCGCAACCTGTCGCAGAAGAAGGCGACCAATTCACCGTCAGCATTGACGGTACGGATGAAACCTTCACCGGTTCGCTTTCGGCCGTGCAACAAGGACCGAATATCGGGATTTTCAAAGATGCGACACCTGAAGAAAGACTGTATTCATGGCTTTTGATCAAACACTTGATTTCAGCTGAAAATACAGCGGCATGGGCCATGGAAACCGGTTATCTTCCCGCAAGATTATCCGGTTACAACAGTGATGAATATTCTGATTTCTTGACCGTCGGCGAAGAATTCCTGAATGCTGACGGCGAACCCGGATGGGAAATTACCGATCCCAAATGGAACGATTTGCATGCATCGATGGCATCACTCGTTGCGCGTGCGCAAAATGATTACTATCAATATGACCCGGCATTTGCCGCAAGCTCCACGAGCGCAGGTTCGGCTAAAGTCCGTGTTGAGGCCGGTTACTGCCTCGAAAACATTTACATCGATCGTTATTCAACCGAAGAAGCACTCAACCGCTTCAACAATGCTGTTGTCTGGGAATGATTGAATGACAAGAACATTTAAATTATTTCTGGTTGCCATCACCCTGCTGCTTTTCCTGGCGGGGTGTGGCGAACCAGCTGTTTTACCCGATTTAACCGGGATGGACAGAGATCAAATCGAAGAAGAATTAACATCCCGGGGATATGAAGTCAAATTTTATTTCGATCTCTCAGAACCATACACAGATGACGATGTTTATGATACATTCGTCCAATACGGCTCCGAAATGGAAGCCGGAGACGAGATCGAACCGGGAACGGAAGTCAAAGTTTACACGACACCCCTGGAATTGGATCCACATTATCACGAAGAGATGCCTGATGAATTACAACTCGAAGCAAGTGATTTTCAAGGTAAAACGTTTATTGCCGACGGCATCGGTGAAGTGACACTTGAACGGAATGTCGATGGTGATACGACCCGTTTCCGAACAGAAGGTCAAATCATCACAGTCCGTTATCTCGGTATTGACACACCTGAATCGACGGCATTGTATCAACCGTGGGGAAATGCCGCTTCTGATTTTGTGAAGCAACGGTTGGAAAATGCTGAGTCGATCGTGCTTGAGGCCGAGGGTGAACGCATGGACGGCAATGACCGTTATCTTGCATGGGTTTGGTATGTGCCGGACGGTGCAACAGAGTATGTCCTTTTGAATCTTGAATTGGTTGAATATGCTTATTCGAAGGACAAAGTGAATATCGATTCGAAATATTATGACATCATTTTTGATGCCGCATGGGAGGTATCCCAGACCAAACGCCGTGTTTGGGGGGAACTCGATCCGGCGTACGATTACTCGAAGGAAGGCATACAGATGACCATCGAATATTTATTGGATAATTTCGATGAGTATGTTGGCAGAAAGGTTGTGATCAGTGGTACGATCACCAGAAAACAAGGTCTTCATCCTTATATACAGGATGAAACAGGACATGGTATTTACTTGTTCGCAGGCTATGATGCCGTTGCGCAAATCCAAGTGGGCGTCGACCTTACGATTGAGGGTCTGACACCGGCATATTACAGTGGGTCACCTCAGTTATCCAACTTCAAAGTGAGTAATCTGACGGTGAAATCGTTTGATTATGACGTCGATCCGATTGTCATCACATATGATGATTTCACATTTGAACGGATTGGCACGTTGGTGACCATGGAACATCTGGAAGTCATGTCGATTGATGAATCGACGACAAGCAGCGACATTGACATCAATGTCAAAGATCTTGACGGCAATCGTTTTGTCGTCAGAATCGACAACTCAAAATGGGATGTCGAAGAGCTCAATATCAATGCGGGTGATGTCATCACAGTCACTGGACCGCTCGGTTATTATGATTATGATTTCGAACAAGCCGAGGGTTACGTCTATCAAAAGGCGAATTTCCAGTTGATGCTGACATCCCTCGATGATATAATTATAGAAGAATAAAAAATCTAAAGGAGGAAATTATGAAAGTAATTGTCAAGAAATTTTCAATGTTGGCAATCATTGCCTTGCTGGCTCTCGCTTTCATCGGCTGTAACGGCGATGGAACGACGACTGCCGGTGAAACAACGATTGACCCGACAGATTTGTTTGAAAACGTTCCGAGTCAGGTGATTATTGACGGATCGGATTCGATCATGGGGAACTTCAAACTTCCCGGCGAAATCGATGACGTGACCATCACTTATGAGTCGGACAGTCCCGAAATTGTTACATTCAGCGACGAGACCGACGAAAACGGGTTCTACGATGTGCTCGTGTCACCCCCGAACGCACTTGAGGGTGGCGAAGATACATCGGTTGTCATTACCGGAACCATGAATTATGCCGGTGAAACCGACACATTCACAAAAACGATTCGCGTGATTGCGCAAAACATTCTCGAGTTTGATGATATGGCGGATGTTCACGCTTCAGCGAATACCGACGATCTTGTATATGCGACTGGTGTTGTTTACTCACTCTTCAACGGCGGATTTTTCTTCACCGACGGCACGGCATCCATGGGTGTTTATGACGGTAGCCTTGAAGTTGAAATCGGCGATGAAGTCTATGTCAAAGGACCATATGCATTCTATTACACCTTGCCACAGATTTCAGGAGCTTCCGAATTTGAAGAACTTTCAACCGGCAACACGCCTGACATCGAAGCCATTGATGTCACGAATCCCGCTTATGTGAGAGAACTTGACTCTGATGCCGACCGCACCATTCCCGGCAAGGTCTATACGATCACCGGTGAAGTTTGGATCGGCGGAGACTATGACAATGTCCATATCTTGGATCCTGAGGGCGACATCGGCGTGCAGATTTATTATGAATCTCCCGCGGACTCGATTGCTGCGCTTGAAGCTTATGACGGCGACGTCGTGACGATTGACATCACGTATTATACCGACCACGGCGATGTCATCTATGCTGTCTTTGACGGTGCGGATGCTGACATCACCGAACTTACAACTAATGCCGAAATGGCCCAATACTATGCCGATGCGGTTTATCTTGAAGGCTCCTTCATCAAAGGCGATACAATTGACCTTCCCGAAACCATCGGCGGCCAGGACATCACATGGTCTGAAGGTACGGGCGAAACCAACGCAACCGTTGATGGAAACCAAGCGATGATCAGCGATGAATTGACCGAAGCAACAGATGTCACCTTGACCGCAAGTGTCACCTATGAAGGTGAAACCGCAACAAATGACATCACGATCAATGTGCTTGCATTTACGGCCAATGAACTTGTCCAAAAGGACAAAGCCGATCTCGAACTTGAATATGACACGGTCGAACAACTCGATCTGCTTGAATTGCCTGCCAAAGGCCAGTGGGGTTCAGATCTTTATTGGACCGTCATGATCAGCGGCACAGGTTATGCTTTGGATGACCAGGGCACGGAAATTGTCGTTGATTACACCGGCGAAGCAGGATCGATTATCGTGACTGCACAAATCGTCAACGGCACCGTCTCCGATTATAAGCAATTCTCAATTGACACGACCGTCCCGAGCATTTCTGACATCTCTGATGTCGTTGCCGGCGACCAAGGCAGCGAATATGCCATCCAGGGTGTCATCTATTATGCCATCCAAAACGGTTATTATGTCCAAGACGGAACCGATAAGATCTTTGTTTACAACGGCAGCAACATCGACGTCACCATCGGCGATGAAGTCGTTGTCAAAGGCGAACTCGGTGCATACAGCGGATCATTGCAGCTTGTCGATCCGGTGATGAGTACGACCATTTCCGCTGACAACGATGTCGCGCAAACATCCCAGGGTTCGGATATTTCCGATCCCCAGTCCGGTTATACATACACATTGACCGGCACATT
>JAGYMP010000332.1 GCA_018400565.1 Bacilli bacterium
TGAATCAAAACGGCAGACGATCGAGGATATCTTCATGAAGTATTACCAAACCGAAGGTGATCACCATGAATAAGCATCTTTTCATGCTCGATCTTCGTTTGAACCGGGTGCTTCTCATCGCATTCACATTGGTTTTAACGATGTATGGGACGATTGCCGCAGGCATGTACGATCCACAGGGTGCCGATGCCATGCAGTCCATGCTGGAGTTGTTGCCGCAAGGTATGGCAGACATGTTCAGTTTCAAGGACTTTGGCACAAACATGAATACGTATCTTGCAAGTTATCTTTATGGGTTCATCTTCTTTATCTTTCCGATGATTTATATCATCCTCGCGGGGTGTAAGCTTGTCGCAAAACATGTTGACTCAGGTTCGATGAGTTACTTGTTGACGACACCGAACCCGAGACGAAAAATCGCCATGACACAGGCATTGTTTTTGGCTTTCAGCGTGATTTTCATCATTTTCTTCAATACGTTCGTTATCATCCTCATGGGTGTTTCGATGTTTCCGGGTGAACTCGCGGTCTGGGATTTCATCATGTTGAACACAGTGACCGTGTCTGTGCTATTGTTTGTCGCATCACTCGTTTTCTTGGCATCTGTGTGGTTTCAGGATCTCGGACGCGCTTACAGCGTTTCCGGAGCAGTTGTCGGATTGTTTTTTATAAGCAACATGTTGAAGAATCTCAATGACGATCTTTTGTTCTTTCGTTTTTTCACACCGCTTTCCCTGGTTGATTCGGAGAAGATTTATGCAGGCGGCATGTATCCATACCTGACTTCCGGCATTGCGCTTTTAAGTGCTTTCTTGGTGTTTTATGTGGCTGTGCGCAACTTTGAGACGAAAAGTCTGACGATTTGAATGCGTTGTTTTCGGTTTGAATTTTGTTAAAATACATTTTTATTGACGAATAAATCCATCATTGATCGTTTGTTTGCGGGAAGGGCGGACTTTCATGTTTTTTAACACGAGGACAAAAAGGCTTTTGATGTTTATCTTTGCATTGATGGTTGTGCTTTGGTTTTATGCGACGTTGGCGGCGCTGATGAATCAAAGCGGTGGGGCAAGCAACATATTTGATGCGATGTCATTGTTTTTGCTGTCGTTGCTGACATTGTTGTTGGTGCGTCACAGTGAAACAAAATGGCTGAAAGAATTGCTTGTGATCCTATCACTGACCGCTTTTTTTGATTTTACGATTCACCTCGTCTTGCCGGCTTTCTCAGCTGATACTGTCATTTACCTTTATATCCTGTACGGAATTGAACTGTTTGCCATCGGCATCTTTACAATCAAGGAAATGGGCCGGCAACGGAAAAAAGAGACATTCGCCAAGGCGTTGTCTATTTTTAATGACACGATTTATCTGGAATATCATTTCACGAAGAAGAAAATCCATCTGCGTTTTTCAGAAAAATTCATCAAGAAATATGCCGTTGATGTCAGTGAGCTTAATCTTGATCTTGATGATTTTAAGCAATTTTTATCCGATGATGACCATCGTCGTTTTGAACGGTTTAATGACAGGGATCTGTTGAAACCGTTCTTTAATGCCATGTTTGACATCAAATTCCCCGGTATGGAATACCGTATCCCCATGCTCGGCCAAAATGCATTGGTGGACAACCACACTGCTTTTGCCGTGTTGATTGATATGACGGAAATAAGACAAATGCAGAATGAACTCTCCGGCATGCGTGAAGCCTACCATTTCACACATGAGGAGAACTTGAAAATCTTTGAAAACACACAGGAAATCATCGCCAAATATGATGTTCAGGGACATGTCGTTTTCGCGACCGAGTCCTATGCGGATATCTATCATACCCAACCGACGGACATCATCGGCAAGTCAGTGCATGACCTCAACAGAAACATCGGGGACGAAGACACTGTATGGTTTGAGAATGTACTGCGCGACGGATCGGGCCGCAGTAAAGAAACGATGTATCGTGTTAATGGAGAGATAAAATGGGTCCGATGGTCCAACGAAGTCATCAACGATGAAAGCGGGGAAGCGGCTTTTGTCTTGGCGATCGGTCATGATGTGACTGCCCTTAAAAACTTGAACGCACAGCTGGAAAAAGAAACAATCCACGATACGGAGACCGGTCTGTTGAACCGCAAAGGGTTTATCGAACGTTTGAAAACAAACCATCTTCAGATGGCGGTCTACTTCTTGGAAGTCGGCAATTTTTCGGACATCAGAGATTATTACGGCCTTTTAAAAAGCAAACGGTTCACGTGGACCTTTGCATCGCGATTATCGACGCTTGAAAAGCATGACATGGTCGTCGGACGTTATGGAAACAACGAATATCTGATCGCGTTGTGTCTTGATGACTTCAAAGCACACAAGGTATTCAAGAAGCTTCTTCACCGTTTTGTCCATAACACCCTCAATGTCGATGAGACCCCGATTAACATGACGATCAATCTTGGTTATGCGGTGTATCCGGATGATGCCGATGATATCAACGCCGCCATCAGCAACGCCAACATCGCGATGGTCACGGCCAAAACCAAACACATGTGCAAACCGCTGAAATTCACACGGTCCATGCTTGATTCGCTCAAAAACCGCTTCGTGATGATTGAAAAACTGAAAAAAGCCATGAAGGACAATGTTTTTGAAACGTACTTTCAACCGCTCATCAACGCCAAAGACAATCAAATCTGGGCATATGAATCACTTGCACGCTGGCACGATGAAACGCTCGGGAATATTTCCCCGGGAGTTTTCCTGGACTTGGCCGTCAAAAGCAGGCTTATGGCCGATTTGGATATGTTGTTGATGCGCAATACATTCCAGGCATTCGCGAAGATCAAGAAAAACCATTCGTCCGACCTCAAATTGACGATCAACGTGTTCAGGGATGTTTTTCTTTCCGATAACCTGTTTCCCTTTTTGAATCATGAATTGGACAAGAATGGGTTGCATCCCAGTGATGTGATCATTGAACTCAACGAAAACATGTTCGTCGAACATCTCGAAGACATCGTGAGGCGCATCCATGACATCCACGATTACGGTTTCAAAATCGCCATCGATGATTTCGGCAAGCATTACTCATCGCTTTCGGTGTTGACGAAGATCCCCTTTGACATCATCAAAGTCGACCGGCTCTTCGTCGACAAAATCAATGAGAGGGAAAACGATGAAATCGTCCGTATGGTGCTCAGGCTCGCCGAATCAACGGGACGTTTGGTGATCGCCGAAGGTGTTGAGACCGAAAAACAGGCTGAAACACTCATGAAAATCGGTTGTGTTTATCATCAGGGATTCCTCTACGGTAAACCTTTAAAAATGGCATGAATGCAAAGAAAAAGCCTTTCGGGGCTTTTTCTTTGCATTTATAAGATTTATAAATATGTTATAATGGATGTAGTCAAACAAGGAGGGAATCAAGATGTATCAGGCAAGCAAGAAACGTTATGAACACATGATATATGACAGTCCCGGGGGAAGCGGACTGAAATTACCGAAAATCTCCCTGGGTTTTTGGCACAATTTCGGTGATGAAACCCTTTATCAGAAAGTTCGTGAGATGGCTCTTTATGCTTTCGATCACGGCATCACGCATTTCGATTTCGCCAACAACTACGGCAAGCCCGGCGGATCGGCCGAAAAAAGTTTCGGCCGGTTGATGGAAGAGGATTTGAAGCCATATCGCGATGAATTGGTGATATCGACCAAAGCCGGTTTTTACATGTGGGACGGGCCTTATGGTGACGGAGGGTCCCGTAAATATCTTTTTTCGAGTCTTAATCAGTCATTAAAACGCATGAATCTGGATTATGTCGATATTTTTTATCATCATCGCCACGACCCCGACACACCGCTCGAAGAAACGATGAACGCACTCACCGATTTGGTACGCATGGGCAAAACGATGTACATCGGACTTTCGAATTATCCGGCTGATAAACTGAAGGAAGCCGTGAAGATTTTAAAAGCCAACGGCACGCCCCCCGTGTTGTTCCAGCCGCATTTTTCCATGCTCGA
>JAGYMP010000333.1 GCA_018400565.1 Bacilli bacterium
CCGTCCGGCGATGAGCATCTGTCAACCAAATAATGACTTCCTGATTTGACAATCCCATCATACAAAAAGCGTGTTTTCATCAGAAAACACGCTTTTTTTGGTTAACTGTCAAGTGAAAGGTCAAAGTGTCACATTACATATCGCATGATTCGCCATCATACATATCATCGGCCTTCAGTAACGGAGATACCTTTTTGTAAATCAAGAACACAATTAAACTCACGATGATGCCCTTGAAAAGATTGAAAGGCACAACCGCAAACAAAATCAATGTCTGGATGTTCGTGATTCCTGTATTGACGGCCGATCCCATCGCAACGAAATCGGCGATTTCCATTTCCATAAAAAATGCATAGGCCGGCAACAAGATATACGCATTCAACACTGCGCCCACAATCGTCATTGAAATCACACCCACGATTAAACCGCGGACGGCATATTTTTTTGTTTTGCAACGGGCATAAATGATGGATGCCGGCAACACCATCGACACACCAATCAGAAAATTGGCAATTTCTCCGATTCCCATTGTGATCGTGCCGTTCATCGCAAAATTAAGTACAATCTTAACCGCCTCGATAACAACACCGGCCAGAGGGCCGAAGGCAAAAGCTCCGATCAGCACCGGGACTTCGCTGAAATCGAATTCATAAAAGGCCGGGGCGAAGAAAAGCGGAAAATCAAAAAGCATGAGGACCGCGGCAATGGCTGACAATAAAGCGATGGCAGTGATTCGTTGGATACGTCGTTTGTTCATTTTCATTCCTCCGTCGTGTTTTTTCAGGCATCTCCAAAAAGAAAAATGCCCGACACTTCGGGCATTAATAACAAAAAGAAAGGTTCTTCTTCCATCCAGACTATACTGTCGGTTTGGGAATCTCACCCAATCATGCCGTAGCTCGCGGACTGTACCGCCGGTCGGGAATTTCACCCTGCCCTGAAGTATTCCATATAAAATTATAAAGGGTATGTCAATAGATGTCAAGTCTTATCAAAATCTTTTAGATCTTTCGCAAAAGCTCGTGTCAGCGAACCGTCCGCACCGATGATTTTAAGCGGTGCGGCCACAAAATAAACATGATCGGTCAATTGATTTAAATGTGTTAAATTTTCAACGAGGGCGATGCGTTTTTCGAGCAGGTTGACATGCATCGTATGTTCATCAACCGCTACACCACCGATGGAAGGCATGTCAACGCCGATGAGTGTGATGCCTTGTTCGACACAAAAAGTCAGAAAATCTTCTTCAAATAAGGGAAAATCCGTGAAGTAAGCATCCCTTCCATACAGGTTTCCGTGTGTGGTTTCAATCAGAAGTCTCTTTTCTTGTGCGCAAGCGTTAAAGTAAGACGCTTCAATCGCACGTGTAAGCAAGACGCCATCTTTGGGGACAACGCGTATTTTTGTGGCTTCGCCGATCATTTGTTCAAGGGGTAATCGCTCAATGCCTTCCCCGTTTTTGATCGCATGACGCTGCCAATCGACATGTGTTCCGATGTGCTGCGATGTCGTGATGGTTTTGAGCATAAACGAACCGATCTGCTTATCGCTGCTTTTGAATGGTTCATCCCCGGGATAGACGGGGGTGTCTTCCGACAAACCTCTGGTTAAATCAATCCATGTCTCTTTAGGCATCATCATTCGCGGACAGAGACGTCCCAGATTTTTGTCGCATAATCACGGATGGATCGGTCACTTGAGAACACACCGCTTTTTGCGATGTTGACGATGGCGGTTTCCCGCCAGGATTTTTTATCTTTATAAGCCTTGTTGGCGCGTTCATGTGCATCTTTGTATGCTTTGAAATCTTTAAGGACATAATACTGATCGTGGTACACCAGGGTATTGAATATCTCACGGAATTCCTCGCGGTTGACCGTTCCGAAAAAACCGTTGACCAATTCATCAAGCAACATATGCAATTCCGGATCGCGTTCATAAATCTGTTTGGCATGGTAATTGCCTTCGGCCGTGGTTTCGTTGACTTCCCCGGCGTCCATGCCGAAAATGAAGATGTGGTCGTCACCGACCAACTCATGGATTTCGACGTTCGCGCCGTCTTCCGTGCCGAGTGTCACGGCCCCGTTCATCATAAATTTCATGTTGCCGGTGCCGCTGGCTTCTTTTGAAGCTGTGGAAATCTGTTCGGAAATATCGGCTGCGGGCATGATTGTCTCCGCATAACTGACATTGTAATTCTCAACAAAAACAACTTTGAGGTAATCATTGGTATCCTTGTCATTGTTGACCTTGTCTGCGATTGTGTTAATCAATTTGATAATTTTCTTCGCAAAGTAATATGTTGCCGCCGCTTTCGCACCGAAAATGAATGCATGCGGCACATAATTATCTCGGAAGTTTTTGTCGTTTTTCAACCGGTGATACACACTCATGATGTGCAAAGCATTCATCAACTGCCGTTTGTATTCATGCATGCGTTTGACCTGAATGTCAAAGATCGAATCCGTGTCAAGTCTGATGCCTTGTTCCTCATAAATACGATCGGCCAACGCTTGTTTCTTGTTTTTTTTCATTGCGGCGATGCGTTTTTGGACATCCAAATCGTCTTTGTAAGCGAGAAACTCCTCCAAATCCTGAGGATGGGATTTGAATGAATCGCCGATTGTCTCTTCAAGAATCTCTGTCAGTTCCGGATTCGAGTGCACCAGCCACCGGCGGTGGGTGATGCCGTTTGTTACATTATGGAACTTGTCGGGATAAAGATTATAAAAATCGCTCATCTCGATATTTTTCAAAATCTTAGTGTGCAACCGTGCCACGCCGTTGACGGAAAAACCGGCGACGATGCAAAGATGCGCCATGCGAATCGTCCCGCCGTGGACGATGGCGAGCTTCTCGATCAAATTCATTTTTTCATAACCGTACTCTTGCAACAACCGGCTGGTGAAGCGGCGGTTGATTTCCTCAATCAACTGATAAATCCGCGGTAAAAGCGGCTGGAAAATATGAACCGGCCATTTTTCCAAAGCTTCGGCCAATATCGTGTGGTTGGTATAAGCCACGGCCTTTGATGTGATTGTCCATGCCTCTTGCCATTTCATGTGTTCCTCGTCAAGCAAAATCCGCATGAGTTCGGGGATCACAAGGGTCGGATGTGTGTCATTGATGTGAAACACGACTTTTTCATGCAGATTTTTAAGTGTTTTATGGAGGGCCTTGTGTTTCCTCAGGACACTTCTTACCGTCGATGCACTTAAAAAGTATTGCTGTGTGAGACGGAGGCGTTTCCCTTCGTCAGTCGTATCATCGGGATATAAAAAACCGGAGATCCTTTCCATCTCTTTCTCATACTCGAAGGCCGATTTGTTATCGGGGTATTGATTGGCCGGCTCGGCGTTCCAGAGTCTC
>JAGYMP010000334.1 GCA_018400565.1 Bacilli bacterium
ATGGTAGCCAGTTGCCATTAAATGTATATTGAAAATATACATTTTTTGTGCACTGGCTTTTTTTATAAGGCACATGTCGCACTGAAGGAATGTTGTTCCCGGGAAAAGGAGAGTGGTGCGACAGGATGAAAAAAGGTAAAATCGGTGTCGCTCTGATTGTTTTCCTTTTCATCGGCTTTGTGTTCACAACAACTTCCGCATTCTCCTATTGGCGAGAAGTCACCGTCTCAAACGATGTGGAAATTATCAATATCGGTGAACCCGTGGAGATCGTCGTCACGGATTTGAACACATCCCCCGCGAGCGTCAATCTTGTTCCGGACGGATATGCGATGAAAATCAATGATGTTGAATATGTGACGCTATCTTATGAAGTCGGTGTCTCACAGGAGTTGATGAACACGGTCAATCTGATCGTCTCAACGGATCGAATCCTGATCGCCGGTGATGACACATACGCCCATTTGATTGACATCGACATCATGGGCATGGGTGACGAAGTGATCATGGATCTGTACAATGATACCATCACGATCGATGTCGTCGTCCGCCTGATTGAACCGATTGATGCTGAGGAAGCGGCTGAATCCGGATTGGATGAAAGCAGGGTCAACGTTGGGGATTCCCTGGCCGCATACCAGGCGATCAACAATCAGAATGTGAGTTTTGAGTTAAGGTTTGAACTGGAAAACAAAGAGTAAGTAACATATTATAATAAAGAGACAAAAATCGAAAAAAAAAAAATCAAAGGAGTGTTTTAAATGAAATCAAGAAAATTAGTTATCACATTGTTATTGGTGTTGGCATTCGTCTTCACCACCGGAACGTTCGCTTATTGGGCAAGTGGGGTCAACGGTCCCACGGACGGCACAACCACGGGAACCGTCACCATCGGTTCAGGTGATGCCGTTGAAACATCGTTCGTGTTATCGGATGTTACCGCTGCAGGCGGCGATTTAGTGCCCGCGAGTCAACTTTCAAACAGTCCTGGCGAATCTGTTGACAGCGTGACCGTGACGTATGGGGTTCAATGGACTGAGGATACCGCCACATCACAATTGGACGGAACCACCAGCACAGCCCCGATTACCGTTACCTGGAGTATCAGCGCAGACAATGGCGGCACGGATGTTTCGACACTTGCGCAAAGTTTAATTAATATTTCAGCGGATGGCGGCAATGCATCAGAACTCACATTGGATGCGGCTGCCCAGAACTTTTCGTTTGACATCACGATGGACGAACCGGCCGATCAAGCAGAATACAATGATATTTCCGGCGCAAACATCACCATCACATTGACTTACAGTCTCGGAACAGTCACCACAACCGACAACAGCTAAGCAGCACAACACATTCATATAATGGAAGAGTGAGGTGAAGACCATGACAAAAAAACGTAAATTTTTAAGAATCGCCATCGCTGTGCTCATGGTTTTTTCCTTGTTACTCACCACAAGCCAGACACTCGCATATTGGGCGCAACCGACGGTGGTCACAACCACCGCCAATTCCACAGGCGAGGTGTCCATTGGTGACTGGGACCAGGTTTTCCCCTATGATTCCAACTTCAATGATTATGTTGCGGGGGATATGGTCACATATAACGGTCAGACCTATGAGGCCCGCGGAGATTACGCTAACAGTTTCACCCCCGGTGTGGGATGGTTTTGGTGGCTTGGCTGGATACGATTATAATCATCTTCAAAACACGAAAACTCTTTTCGTGTTTTTTTTGTTAGGATATAACGATTTAATGAATCTATGATATAATGAATTTAGATGATTTTTAATGTGAAGGAGTATCCCTGATGGCTGAAACAAAGAATAAAAACATCATCGCCATGGTCAGAAAAATCCTTTTCTATGTGGTTGTCGCATTTTTGAGTGTGTTCATCCTCTTTGAGATTTTCCTGCCGGGGCAAACGGTGAAAGTATTCGGATTCAAACCGTACCATGTGATGACACAGAGCATGGAACCGGTTTTGAATGCCAATGATTTCATCATCGTCGGGAATCCCGATGTCGATGAGTTGGAAGAGGGCGACATCATCACCTTTTATGCGGACATCGATTACAACGGTGAGGAAGAAATCGTCACTCATTATATTTATTCCATCGAAGAAGATTCACCCGGAGATTACACGATAAGAACAAACCGGCATTACAGCGATGATCAGAATATCGTTCCTGATACCTGGGAGTTATCCGAAGAAGATGTTTTGGGTGTGTATGCGTTTCGCATCCCGTTTTTGGGGTATGTGACGGAGTTCCTGAAGAGTCCCTTCGGGATTGCCGCGATCGTTGTCAATGCGGGTGTGATCACCGCAATCGTCATTTTGGTTAAGCGTGAGAAAAAGGAAAAACCCACCGAAGAAGAGGAAAAAGAATAATAGAATTCTGGGGTCTTCTATGAAAAAAATCATAAACAAGACATCGCGAATGCTCCTTAACCTGTCCAAGAAAGGATTCGGATATGTTAAGGAGCATTATGTTAAAATCGGATTTTACGTTCTGGCATTTATGTTTTTTATAAATGCTGTTTTTATGACGTTCTTTTTATTGAACAGAAAGTATGATTACCTCATCCTCGACCAGTTATATATCGAAGCGGTGTTGCCCGAACAAGACATCGATGACACACTCTATACAGGCATCGTTAAGATTAAGGAGATTGATTTTGATAATCTCAGACCGGGTGATCGCATCGTGTTTTGTTGTGCGTACGGCATTGAGGAGAACTGGGTACAGGAAATCGTCTCCGTCAACCCTGATGACAAAACGCTTACGACCACATACGACGGCGTGGTGACGAGCGACATCACCGAAGATGACGTGAACGGCGTCTTCATCGAAGAAGCGAATTTCATCGGAACCTTCTATTACACCGCCATGTTCCCGAGAGGATACTTTTTACTGCTGTTGTCGCAAACGTTTTTCATCTATTTATACCATTATCTTTTGATCCAAAGGCGATTCGAAGTCTTCAGGAAAGAAACAAAACAAACAAAAAGCGACGATGAACATGAAACTGCTTAAGAA
>JAGYMP010000335.1 GCA_018400565.1 Bacilli bacterium
CGATAAACAAAAGGAGAAGAATAACATGCAACGAGCCCACATATATAGAATTACACAAATCATCATGTTCGTATGTTTTTTCATCATTCTCGAAATGTTGTTATTCACAGAACTTAATTTCGGCTTATTCCCGAATATTATCGCCATCAATCTGATGATCTGTGGTTTCTTGGCTTCCTTTGCTTTTTTGTTCAGATCACCGAAGGCGTCTTCGATTTATTTGTCAGTGATTTTTGCCCTGTTTATCGTGTTTTATCTTGTCAATTCAACCCTGTATCATGTCAATTATGATATTTTTTCCTTGCAACAATTCCGTTTGCTCGGCGAGGCGGGGGCTGTGTTTCGTTTTGAGTTCATCGATCTCGGTAGTCTTGCCCGCGGAGTGGCGCTTGGTGGTGTCTTCATTTTTGTCCAATACACGCTTTGGAAGAGGTTTGAAGGGAAAAGCACCCACAATCATATCGCATGGCCGTTTCGGATAAGCGCATTTGCCGTTCTGGCTGTCTCATCATTGCTGCTTCTCAATCTTCCCGTTCGTTCGATTGCGGAATTTAATGCCATCGAGAACATCAGTTTTTTTAAAAAAGCGAATTATGAACGTTACGGGACCCTCGGTTATTATGTGAAGGAATTGTCCTATATCGTCACACCTTACGACGATGATGAGCTGCCCGGCAGTGAACAAACGGCTCAGCAGAGTGATCTTCATGGTGTATTGGAAGGGTATAATGTCATTACCGTCATGATCGAATCAGGCCAGGAGTTCGCAATCAACCCCGTTTTGACGCCCAACATGTACCATCTTATGGAGGATGGCATCGATTTTTCCAACAATTACAGCGAAAATAAAACGGATGTGTCCGAATTGATCGGCATGGCAGGTAATTATCCTTCGGTGACTTTTGAACACCATTCCCATGATTATCAGCTGGATTTCACCATGCCGAACATCCTGAATGAAACCTATGAGACCTCCTTTTTTCACGATAATGTCCCCTCTTTTTATTCCCGTGGTGAAATCATGGAAGAAATGGGTTTTGAAAACACCTATTTCCATGACGACATCTATCCGGACAGGGAGATGTGGAATTTCAACGGGAACTATAATCTGGACAGTGAGACCATGTCACGCATCCTGCCTGACATCATGAACGAAGAAGAGCCCTTTTACAGTTTCTTCACCACGCTTTCGATGCACGGTCCTTATGCATCAAACACGGAAAACATCAACAAACTCACCGATCTCGGTTATTTTGAAGCTATCGATCAAGCCAAAGAGGCGGGTCTGTGGGACAATATTCTCGCAGACCACGATATAAAGGACCAAAATAGAATCCGGTATTATCAGGCGCTGATGATGGATTTGGATGTTGCCGTGGGCATGTTGTTGCAGGAACTGGAAGAAAAAGAACTTCTTGATGAAACCCTTTTGGTCTTTTACAGCGACCATAATGTGTATTATCATGATTTAATCCAAAAAATCCATGATGTTGACGATAAAAGCCGGATTGAGGTATACTTATATGATACATTGATGTTTATGTATAATCCGAAGCTGTCTCAATCGTATCTGGATCTGACGAATGAGGAAGATACGGAGTATGACGAATTTACGTCGCCGTTTGTGATTGTGCCCACCGTCCTCGATTTGCTCGGAATTTCCTTCAACAGAAACATCTATTTCGGTGACAGTGTCTTTCTTGAAGAACCGCATGTTTTTTACTCCCATGAGAAAGCTGTCTTTTTCACCGATGTTTTATTGAGTGACGACGGACGAACCATCGTGAAATCTTATGATGATTACACAACGGAGTATGAGGGCGAATTCTTCACGGCCGTGGATGAAATCATGGCTCGCGATGCATATATCAATGCATACTACAACCATGTCAAAACAAAAGACGACGGATAATTTCCGCCGTCTTTTTTTGATTGGAGGTCATTCACATCAAACCGTTGTTGAAAAGGAACATATAAACGATGTAACTCGGAATGGCAAAGGAATCATCATAAGAAGAATCGCTCCCCCATGTGTTGATGCCCAGAAAATTCCCGTGGACGTCGACCAAGGCTCCGCCGCTCGATCCGCTGTGGATGGAAGCGGAATGATGGATGACTTGATGGTCATAACTCTCGAGTCCGATCATTTCGATGAACTCGCCGTAAGTGACATTGTTTTCAAGTTCGCCCGGATTTCCCACAGTCAGCACAAGTTCGCCGGGGGTGTATTTTGTGTGTAAGCGGCTTGTGAGATCCATGACCGTAAGTTCCATACCGTTTGTTTTCTCAAAACGAAGAGCCGCAAGATCAAGATTTTCGTTTTCGGCGATCAAGACCGCAGTGTACGCTGTATCCGATGAGGGAAGGTGGACTTCATATTCAACGGAGCGTTTATCGGATTTGATGACATGATAATTGGTGACGATGTAATAATAATTGTCATCTTCCGAAAAAACCACGGCCGATCCGGATTGTGTGTTGACTCCGGGAAAAGAATAGATGATTGTCTCGACTTTCACATTGGATAGTCGGATTTTTGTTTGTGTTTCGATAAGCACATCCGTGAGTTCGTCAAGTGTGTCGAGGCCCTCACTTTCCGAATCAAAGGTAGGGAATTGCTGATAATCCGCATCATCGTAAGTGATGGTGCCATCAGAGACGGAATATGATGTGGTCGTTGTTTGTTCTTGGTTAAAATCGTTGATATCAAATGAAACATCGATACAGCCGGCCATAAAGACCAACAGGAAAATAATCAGTGCAAATGCGGTTTTTTTCATGCGAACTCACCTCTTTATCCACATCCATTATAACGCGTTTCTCGAAAAAAGCGAAAAATAACACTAAATTTATCTTAATGTGTTCGGAAATCGGGTAAAATAAGATATAATAATGATTGATATGAAAAAATCCCATTTAACATAATGTGGACCCTATGTCAAGGACAATCAAAAAAAGACACACGATGATGA
>JAGYMP010000336.1 GCA_018400565.1 Bacilli bacterium
TGTCAATCGTGACCAGTATTAAATTCAGCAGTGAAGATTGCAAGCTTTTTGATTGATTCCATATGAGACCCGTATAGGAATCCGCTTCGCTTTTGTCTTCATCATGCGTATTGAAATAATCTCTGGCATTCCAGATCAGCTGATTGTTCAGGTCATCGAATGATTTCGCCTCTTTGTTGTAAATGGTTCCGGTATCCAATACAAACCTGATCTTGGCCGGTTGCACATGATAAAAGATAATCAGCAATTTTCGAAAAAACAGTTCATTCAATTTCGTTTGAAAGTTGATTTCGTCCCCTTTTGTGATTCTGAAATAGGTGTTCGCCCCGTCATGGGATTCGACATGATTATTGATACGATGTCTCTCTTGCAAAGTTGAAAGATCATTCATGACCTCATTCGTAATCTCGTTGTCAAAATCCGGTTTACCCGAGTAAAGCACTCTCGATGATTTGATATCTCCGATCATCACCGCGAACAAAGCATCATCATCTGAATGATCACTCAATTTGTAAAATCCCCGCGAAACCCTTTTTATGATGTTTCTTTTGTTGTAATCGCTGATGATCCAATACAACGAGCGCTTTTTGTAGTCGGGATAAATGGTTTTCAGATATCGCAAAAGATCTTTGGTCTGTATCAATTCATTGTCTTTGAATTCCTCATGGAGGTTTTCTTTGATTTTTGTTTCGTTATCCATATGTTTCGTCATCCGCACTCCTCCTCAACATCATTATAAAGCATTATCAAAGCAATATCAAGGTTTCAGATGTTTTAATGGCATTATCAAGGTTTTAATTGAATTAATGGCATTATCAAGGTTTTACAGATGCAACCTCTGAAACGTCGTCTTGAAACATATCCACAAGCAGGCGCGACATCGGTGACCGTTTTGTTGTAGTGAAGAAAACAACGTTCGTATTGCCGTTTCGCATCTGGACGCAATCCATGATCGAATAGCCCTGTTGTTTCAGAAAAATCGATGCGAATCAAATCTCGAATTACCGACACGGACGGGTATTATTTCAACCGAGTCCATACCCAGGCGTGTTCAATGGTCGTTCGCATATGCGTTTTCACAAGGGATTTCTTATAGATCCCCGATAACGTGATCATAATCGATGCCGGACGACACAAAGCGTTCCCATACCCTCTTATCGTCGGCAGACAGAGTTCGGTGTGGCCATCTTTGAATATGGTTTCATTCTTTGGTGTTGATAATCTCTGATGAACCGACATAAAGA
>JAGYMP010000337.1 GCA_018400565.1 Bacilli bacterium
GAACAAATGTGAGCACGGCTCCGACTCCGGCGATGATCCCGTCCACGATAAGGCTGATCAGCCAGGCGGACACGCCCCAATCCACCATGGAGGTCTGAAGCCATTCGCCAAATGAGCCGATCCAGGCATCCACCATATCGATCGTGGCCTGTCCGACAACACCGACCGCAAGAAAATATATCAAAAACATGATGGCGGCGAAAATCGGTATGGCGAAATATTTGTTCAGGAAAATCTTATCGAGACGGTCCGTGAAAGAATCATACACGCTCCGTTGGTGCAAGACGACGTTTTTGACTCCGACGATGGCATCGTAGCGCTCTTTGGCGATCAGATGATCGATTTTGATCTGATGCGCATCCTCAAGGCTTTTGCGCCATACCTCGACGGTTTGGCGGTCGGGCACTTTGATCAGAGGGTCGTCTTCAAGCGCCTTCACTGCACGGAACCTTCGGTGCGGTCCTTCCAGTGTTGTTTGGACATCGTTGATGGCTTCCTCGATGTCATCCGAAAATATGCGCATCATGGGTTGGGGTTCAAAATCTTCTTCCATGATAAAATGGATCAGATCATTGACGCCGGTTTTTTTCAGGGCCGACAAAAGGAACACCGGGGCTTTGATGCGTTTTTTCAACGCCTCGACGTCGAATGTGATGCCTTTTTTCTCAAGAATGTCGCTCATATTCAAGACAACGATCACCGGACAGTCGAGCTCCCTTAACTGTGTGGTCAGATACAGGCTCCGTTCAAAGGATGTCGCATCAACGATGTTGATGACGGCATCCGGATTCTCCTCAAAAAGAAAACGGCGTGAAATCTCTTCTTCGGTACTGTAAGGGCTGAGTGAATAAATACCCGGCAAATCGACGAGACGTGCATCGGTACCCCTTACAAACCCTGTTTTCTTCTCAATCGTCACACCGGGCCAGTTACCGATTTTTTGGTTCGATCCCGTCAGGGCATTGAACAGTGTGGTTTTTCCGCTGTTTTGGTTTCCGATCAATGCGACTTGTTTCATTCAAGCACCTCCACGATGATCTTCGCCATGTCATGCCTGCGCATGCAGAGCTCATAATCGCGGATATAGATATCAACCGGATCGCCCATGGGGGCGATTTTTTTTATTTCGGCATTGACACCTGCGGTGATGCCCATGTCAAGCATCCGACGCTTGAGCATACGGTTGCACCCTTTGATTTCAAGGACTTTGCCGCGTTGGCCGACCTTAAGGTCGGCCAGCGTGCAAACATCACCCTTATCATGCCATCCTCGATGTTTATGCATACGGCCTGTGGAAAGACCTCTTTTTCTCATGGAAATCATCTTCCTTGGTAAATACGAGTTAACTATAGTTAATATTATAACAACTTCGTCAGGAAAATCAACTGATATCCCATCGTTTTCATAATTTTTTCATTTCAAGCCAATTGTAAATACACGCTTTTATGCTATAATTGATGTATGAAGAGGTGGTTGTTGTGTTGACAAAATCAGCGGAGGATTATCTGGAAGCCATCTATATGGTCGAACTTAACGGCGACACAGTCAGGTCCGTCCAAATCGCTTCCATGCTCAACGTGTCCAAACCCGCCGTGAACAAAGCCATGAACCATCTCAAAAAACAAGGTCTTATCGACAAGCCGGATTACGCATCGATCAAACTGACGGAGAAAGGACGGGAGGCCGCCAAAAGAGTTTACCGGAAACACACGGCACTCAAAGAATTTTTGATGATGATCGGCGTGTCGGAAAAAACCGCCGAAGAA
>JAGYMP010000338.1 GCA_018400565.1 Bacilli bacterium
AATGGCATTTTCTTGTTCTTCATCGATGATCAGTTCCATCAAAGCGGAGACGGCGAGGTCGAAGATAACATCCTTGATGCCAAGTTTCTCCATCACATCATAATAATCCTGCAAAAGATTCTCATCGGCGATGTAAAGCAGGGCACGGACGTTCTCGTCGGTTTCTTCGACCTTCATGTGTGAGATCGCGGGCGAATCAAACGGGACGTGGAATTCATCGCCCAAACGTTCTTTGAAGTATTCCGGTATGCTGGTTTTTTTCAATTTCTTTTTGTCAATGGTAAGTTCACGCACCAAAATATTTTGGTCTTGGATGACAAGGCGCACATATTTCGGTTTTATGTTGTTTTTTTTCCATAATCCCTTTAAGACACGCAAGAGTTCATGGGGATCTTTGATGTAGCCGAATTCGACAGTCCCCTCGGGCAATGCCTCCTGGTCATAGGCAATATCCTTTTCATCTTTCGGGTTCCCGCCGAAAAAAGCCACACCGTTATCGGTGATGAACAGACTCAGCGGTTTTTTTCGTTTACCCATCAAATCACATCCCCAACAGTGATACATACCAATCAATCACATCAGCGGCAAACCAATGGCTTAAAATACTCGCCAACGCGATCGCCGGCACAAACCGTAAACTTTTTCCGAAATGTTTCTTTGTCAACAATGCATAAAGCAAGCCGAACAACGCGGCAAAGAAGATCGACAACAACCCTTCGTAAAAGGTCAACGCAAATCCGATGAATAAATAAAGTTTCACGTCTCCGCCGCCCAAGGCCTCTTTTTTGAACAAAAACCTACCCAGCAGCAACAAGCCGAGCATCACCGCAAACAAACCGAGCGATGACCAAAGGTAGGGAAAGAAAACCCCCTGAACG
Organism: Bacilli bacterium; assembly: GCA_018400565.1. Lineage (GTDB taxonomy): Bacteria > Bacillota_I > Bacilli_A > Izemoplasmatales > Hujiaoplasmataceae > M55B122. Next base: position 879 of record JAGYMP010000338.1, read on the forward strand.
ATGCGGACGCCCGCTATCAAAACAAGCCCGACCATCCAGATGCGGTCGATGACGATGCCTTCTTCGATGTCACTCATCGTTTGGGCGATCAAGATCGTAATCAATACAAACGAAACGAACAGTTCCCAGCTCAAAGCCCTGAAAACCAGATAAGCACCCAAAAAAGCCAGGCCGCCGATGAACTCCACAATAACATATCTTGTCTTGATTCTCTCGTGACAGTAATAACATTTTCCCTGGTTCAGGAAATAACCGAACACGGGAACCACATCGACAAATCTGAGATCCATCTGACAGTTCTCACAATGGCTTCTTGTCGTAAGAGATTCTTCTTTCGGTAATCTTAAAGCAAGCACGTAGGCGAATGAGGCAAAAACACTTCCCAGATAAAAGAAAATGATGCCATAAAGG
>JAGYMP010000339.1 GCA_018400565.1 Bacilli bacterium
TCGATATTTTTCCGCGATGTTCGTCATCGCACTCGCAAAACGTTTGATTAGACGATCACCTGCTTTGTGGCCCAAAATATCATTATACACTTTTAAACCATCTAGGTCCATGAGGATGAGCGCATAAGTTTCATTGTGACGTTCAATATGGGGCTTGATACTCTCAAAATAATTACGGTTGTGCAGTCCGGTCATCAAGTCATGGTTCATAACATAATCCATCTCATATGACATCCGCCGGCTCCTCGTGATGTCTTTGATGAGCAAAAGGATTCCTTTGTTTCTCGATAAAGGAAAAGATATTGTTTCTCTTTGGAGTAGGTAATATGTTTTCCTTTTGTCAAAAAAATCAATCGTTTCGCCAGGCTCCAACAAGACATTGTCTTCTTTTATGATCTGTATCAGACGAGATAGTTGATGGGTCTTGTGTTCAATGTCAAAACGGTTTTTTAAGTTTGCGGAAATCTGAATGACATTTCCCTTTGTGTCTGCGATTATGTACATTTGACCGATCTTATCCAAAAGAATCTTATTATGGCTTAGACGGAGTGTTATGGACGGATCGCCCAAGAGAAACGAACCATAAAGCGATGCAATGAGAATGACGATGGACAGATACACGATATCTACGCCGAATATCAAACCGTCGTGACTCAGCAAAACGATGGACAGACAAGTGACGTAAGACAAAACCCGAACCATGGCTGGCCAGAGAAGATTGTCTACCATAAATGTATAAAAGAGATCGACCATCAACGATACAATCACAAACGACAGGATGAAAAAGACAAACACGCCTTCCGCCATAAAAAAATACCGGACATATGAATGGGTGGAATCCGCTAATATGAACAAGCTTTCAACCGATGACCCTCTCATGAATGATTCTTTTGGCGGTACGATGATCAGGAATGACAAGTCAACCAAAAAAAAGATAAAGAAAACAGACAGAAGAATCGGCGATGATTTTTCGGTTCGATAAAAACGAAGGGCGTAAAAGAAGAAGAAAACAACCATCATCAACATAAGATGGTTGCTTTGGTATAACCACAGCACATCATCGGGACGCCCGAATAACTGCATGAAAATGACATAACCCCAGAGCACCAAAAGGAGGCTTGCGAAAGAGAACCGTCGATAACGTTTCATTCGCCCCCAAATGTCGATTCGCAACAAAGGCATGACTGAAAGCATTCCGGACACCGTCATCAAAATCAATGTTGTGATGCCCATGAATGCCGCCCCCTTCTTTATCGTAAATCATGATGGATGAATTGTTAACCATTATATAAGAGATTGTTTTCTTTTTGAATGGAAAATATTGTTGAATTAAAAAAGAAACAAATACCCCGGTTGGAATTTTTTGGTATCCATCGGATTGATGAAGACAAATAAAATCCATTGACTACTGCCAGAGACACGATTGGCATGGGGGTTTATTCCCGTCAATAAATGATTTTCATGCCTTTATATGATATAATATATAAGTGTTTTGATAATCATTGATCTCAAGGGGAATATATGCCTCAACCATTGTCTGCGCAAGAATGGTTTCATATGTTGTTCGACGGTTTTCCCGCATATGCCCCATGACGATTTTTTTGATCGGCCATGCATTGCCCAAATTCCCAATCATGCGCATAACCTTGTCAAATGCATATTGCAGAGATTTATCACATCATTTTCGGAGGATTGATTCTCGTGGAACAAACCATCATGTGGTTGGTGTACGGTATTTTAATTGCCAGTTTTTTGATTGACACGTGGCTTGAAGCAAAGAATTATGCGAACATGGATGAACCCATCCCTGATAATGTCAATGATATATATGAAGAGGAACAGTATCAGGAATGGCGCAAATACACAAAAGAAAACCACCTTTTCGGGTTGGTCGTTAAAACCATCAATTTTCTGATTTTGATTGCTTTTCTCGCACTTGGTGTTTTCCGTGTTTTTGACAGATGGTCAGTCTCAATCGTCGGAGAGGATGCCTTGCTGAGGCCGGTATTGTTTTTGGGGTTTTATTTCTTTGTCTCCTTCTTTGTCGGATGTTTCACCGCATACCACCGAACATTTAAAATCGAAGAACGATACGGTTTCAATAGAACGACAAGAAAAACCTTTGTCACAGACAGAATTAAATCATTTGTACTAACCCTTGTTTTGGGCGGCGGCATCATCATTATGTTGTATTCGATACACCGTTCGTTTTCTTCCGGGTTCTTCTATGTTGCCTGGGCTGCGCTCGCCATCATTTTTCTTATCGTCAACCTATTGTATGTACCGTTGTTTGTGCCTCTTTTCAATAAACTCACCCCACTTGAAGATGATGAACTAAAACAGAAGATTGAATCATTCGCCGAGCAGGCCGGATACGAAATCAAGGCCATCAGTGTCATGGATGCTTCGAAGCGTTCAACCAAATTGAATGCATTTTTCAGTGGTTTCGGAAAATACAAGCGTGTGGTTTTATATGATACTTTGCTTGAGAAAATGGATGCGGATCAAATCCTTTCGGTGTTGGCACATGAAATCGGTCATAACAAACACCGTCATATCGTATACAATACGTTGATCGGGATATTAACGCTCTCCGTTTATCTCGGCGTCCTGATTATGTTGCTCAACAATCCTGTTTTCAGTGAGGCTTTCGGATTCAGCGGGATGAATTTTGGCTTTTCACTTGTTTTATTCATGATTTTGACAGAGCCGATCTCTTTGGTTTTAAACGGCATCACATCCTGGTTATCAAGAAAGTTCGAGTATCAAGCCGATCGCTATTCGGTTATGCATACCCATAACAAAACGGCACTGATTGATGCCCTGAAAGTGCTGTCGCGCGAGAATTTCTCGAATTTGACGCCTCATCCCATTTATGTGGCCGTTAAATATACCCATCCGCCGGTATCCGATCGCATTGACACCATCCAGAAAACAAAGGTTTCGTGATAGGATGATGAATGTCGCAATCGTTCAAAACAAAGTGTATGAAAGAAAAGAAGATACCTTTGAACATATCGTTTCATTGTTGGACGATCTCGACGATGATGTTGACATGATAGTGTTTCCGGAGATGTTTTCGACACCGTATCAAGCGGATTGTTTTCGTCCATATTCCGAAACGTCTCACGGTGAGTCCCATCGGTTTCTAAAAGAAATCGCCATGAAACACACTGCTGTAGTTGTCGGAGGAAGTGTTCCGGAACGAGCCGATGAACGCATTTATAACACGTCGTGGGTGTTTGATTCAGAAGGTAAACGGATTGCACATTATCGAAAACAGCATTTGTTTGCCGTTGAGTATCCCGACGGCACGGTTTTTGATGAAGGAGATGTTCTTACGGCGGGCCAAGAAGACGTCACGTTCGATACGGATTTCGGTCGTATGGGACTTATGATTTGCTTTGATGTCCGGTTTCCGTCCTTCGCCGAAAGGCTGACGGATTCAGGAGCCACATTTTTACTTGTGCCTGCTGCTTTTAACACATATACGGGTCCCATGCACTGGCATGTCACAATGCGGGCAAGGGCAATCGACAATCAAGTCTTCTTGATGGCCGCAGGCCCCTCGAGGAACTCCTATGGTTCCTATGATCCATACGGACATTCTTTGATCGTCGACCCACTAGGGAATATCATCAGCGAAGCAAACGAACAACCTGAAGTCATTCAAGCAGCCATAGACACACAATTGATTGATCAAGCCAGACAGAGCATACCGATATATAATCTTCGCAATTTAAAATGATCGAGGGAGAGGTGGATGAACATGACAGCGGACAAAAATATTAATTACAAAAAAAATCCTTTTGCGGATATCTATGAGAATAAGGAATACTATCAAAGACAAGGTGAGAAACGGAACACTGTTTTACGCATTGTTCTTTATATAATCTATTTTTCGGTGGGTGTTTTGTTTCCGTTTTATGGTTTCTTGATATTCGCGGTTGTATACGGAATACGGAAAGAAGATGCAAAATATGCCGCAGCGGGTTCCATTATCGGTTTGGTTTTAGGATTTATGCTGCAATGCGTTCCCATCATTGATCAAGTGTTTCCATAAAAAAACACGAAATCAAACGTGTTTTCTTCGTCGTTATTCACCTGTCTATTCTCTAAGAAAAAAGTAACGAAGGGAAGAAGAACCATGACGGAAAATACAAAAATGAAACTTCCCTATCTCGCAGGCATTTTGTTTTCATCGATATTCGGCTTTACGTTCATGTTTACGAAAATCACACTGGATTACATCACCCCTCTCGGGCTTATCGCTTATCGGTTCCTGATCGCGTTCGTCACCATGGAACTTCTGCGTGTTCTCAAAATCATTAAGATTGACATCAAAAAGTCGTCGAGGAGGAAACTGTTGCTGGTTGCCCTTTTGCAACCGGTTATGTATTTTTTGTTTGAAACATATGGTTTAAGGCTCACAACGAGCTCCGAAGCAGGTATGATGATCGCTTTGATCCCTGTCTTCGCGACCATATTCGGGATTATATTCCTTCATGAACGACCTGTTCGGGGACAAATCGTGTTTATTTTGTTGGGCGTTTCAGGCATCGTCTATATTCAACTTAACAAAATGTCCGGCGGTTTCAATGCATCGGTTTTAGGCGGAATACTTCTCTTCTTAGCTGCGATCACCGCTTCGTTATTTAATATAGCATCGCGGGACGCACAGAAAAAAATGAAATCCTCTGAAGTCACATATGCCATGATGGCAATGGGCGCCATTGTTTTTAATGTCTTGTATATGGCTCAGCTTGCCTTCGAGGGTCGAATGAAGGATTATTTCTTAAATTTAGCTCATCCCGAAGTCGTTTTACCGCTTTTGTTCTTAGGGATTGTCGCTTCGATTGTTGCGTTTTTTCTTGTGAATTACAGTTTGAGCAAGTTACCGGCACATGTTTCAAGTGTATTCGCGAATTTTTCTACCATCGTTGCGATCGCGGCCGGCACGCTTATTTTGGATGAACCGTTCCATGCTTACCATGTGATTGGTGGACTTATGATTATAACCGGTGTATACGGCACTGCCTGGTTGAACGCGAAAAAGAAAAAACGTCTTAAGCAGAAAAATGGCTCCGGAGGTGAATGATATGAACAGACGAAACAATATAGGCGAAAGACGCCGGATGATTGAATATGACTTGAAACAACATGGGATTCACGATCCGTCGGTCCTCAAAGCATTTGAAAAGATCGACCGTGCAGATTTTGTGCCTGAGCAGATGAAGAACGAAGCTTATGGTGATTTTCCCTTGCCAATCGGACACAGCCAAACAATCTCACAACCCTATATCATCGCATCGATGTTGCAGATGGTTAAGCCCTCAAAGGGAAAAAACGTGTTGGAGGTTGGGACTGGATCCGGTTATCAAACCGCATTGCTTGCTATCTTGTTTGATAACGTATATACAATTGAATATCTTGGCCCATTACAGGAAAAGGCCAAACAAGCTCTTGAAAAGTATTCCTTTTCGAACATCAAATACAAAATCGGTGATGGAAAAGAAGGCTGGGATGATTATGCCCCCTTTGATTCAATCATCGTCAGCGCAGCTGCTTATGAGATCCCAGATCCATTAAAAGAACAGCTATCCGTGGGGGGATACATGGCCATTCCCGTTGGGGGATTCATTCAACAACTGGTGTCCGTTCACCGAAAAAACGAGAAAGAATATGAAACCACCCGACACGGTGGGTGTCGTTTTGTGAGACTTCAGTGATTCCAATAACGCCAATCGGGCCATCCAAAATGGATGACCCGATTTCTATGATTGACCTCCCAAAAATTTGAGGGTGAGGGAGCTAAATTATGATTACCCATTCAACTATCATCTTAATCATGTTATAATTGAAATGAAAAATGATTAAAATCTTTAGAATACCGCGATTATCAGCGATATTCTAACATTGAAGGTTTTGGCGGTATTCTCTTAATAGGTAGTACGCTTTTTCGTGCATATTCTTATTGAAGATGTATTCATCATGTTGTATTTTTTCGATTTCCCTGTTGTACCATTTCAATACACGGTCCAAAACCAATTTTGCTTTTTGAGCATCATCATTGTCGATAGCTTCCTGCAGTTGTTCAGTGTAGCCCATCATAAAAGGATTACGTGTATACGTTTTGATAGTACCCACGATGCCTCTCAGTTCAATTGCGAATTCTGCTTTAGTCATAATATTTAATCCTTTCTTTGTGAGATTTTAGTTCTTTTAAAGAACTTTTATAATTTGAATTACTGATCATATATTATAGTCCGTTGACGACGTATTCGGG
>JAGYMP010000340.1 GCA_018400565.1 Bacilli bacterium
AAAACAAATCGTTTGTGGCAAATGATCGTTCATTCGTTCAACAAAATCATCCAACAGATACAAGTCATCATTGATCAGAAGGGAATCATCGGATAGATGGGACATTCCCTGATAATAGACCATCTCATCCCTGAAGTCAAGCCATTGTCTGTGATGGCATGCTGCATCTTTGATGATAAATTGCACACTCTTGCGGCCGCGCCATTCATTTACCGATATGTGAACGATGAGATCGATGGTGTCACCGGAATCCAAAAGCCAAAAATAACGCATGCGGTTGAAATCAAGCGCCTCGAATGGACGTCCGTTTTTTTGGATGCTTAGTTTCGTGTGTTTGTTCGAAAGTGACCGTTTGTTTGTAACACGCATGTCCTTGAGCATGAACAACCCGGCATGGAAAGCACCCCCTGACACTTTCTCGGCGGTGTCAAGAGAAAGATGATCGGGATTGATTGTCATGTCCACATTCAAAAGCGGTTCTTCCTCGCGAACATAAGCATGGTTGAGTCTCTGTCTTAATTCAGGGATGTCACCGGAGCGGATCTTCATGCCGCAAGCCTGCTTGTGTCCTCCGAATCGCATTAAAAGATCTTTTTGTTTTTCCAACATCGACAACACGTTTTCCTCACCAAAGGACCGCATGGATCCTTTGCCGATATCCTCATCGTCCAGGGCGATGACCAACGTGCTTTTTTGAAACTCCTCAACCAGTTTCTGGGCACAGATCCCAATGACGCCTTCGTGAAAAAGAGGCGAAGCGACAACGATGACATCATCTTCTTTGTTTACGAGATCCCTCGCAATGCCGGTTGCTTCATCCGTCAAGGTTTTGCGTTCTTGATGCAGCGATTCGATGATTTTTATTTGTTTTTGCACGACATTCGGATCGTCGGATAAAAACAGACGGACGGCTTCTTCGGCCTTTCCCATCCGGCCGGCTGAATTGATGCGGGGAGCCAACAGAAAGGAAAGGTCTTTGATGCCGGGTTCATGTATGCCCGCAACATCCAACAGAGCACGCATGCCGGGATTTCTGCTTTCCTGAATGGTTTCGATCCCTTCGTTGACCATGGCGCGGTTCTCATCGATCAACGGCATCATGTCAGCGACAGTTCCCATCATCACCAAATCAAACAACTCGGGGAATACGTCACCGAATACGACCGAAACCAGTTTGTATGCCACCATCACGCCGGCAATATCCCTGAATCCATCCCCGTTCAAAGCAGGATGGACAATCGCAAAAGCATTGGGCAATTCCGTTTTCGGTTCATGGTGGTCGGTGATGATGCAATCTATTCCCGCACGGTTCAATGCATCGATCTCCTTAATGGATGTGATGCCGTTATCGACGGTGATGATGAGATCATACTTTTTTTCGATGATATCCCGGACGGCGCGGTCGTTTAATCCATATCCCTCTTCAAAACGGTCCGGGAGATCATAGTCAATGGAGCACCCGTATTTTTCAAACGCGCGAACCAACACGGATATGGCTGTGATCCCGTCACAATCATAATCGCCGAAGACCATGATTTTTTCGTCCTTGGCAATAGCGCTCCGAATCCGCTCTTTCGCCGGAATGACATCATGAAGCAACCTTGGGTCGCGAAAATCCGCTTCTCCCATATTAAAAAAATCCTCCGGATCGTCAATCCCGTGATTTTGCAAGAGCACATCATGAATTTGACCGTCTTCAACGCTTTTGTTATGCAAAAGATGCCATTTGTAGATCGGTTTAATCACATAATCCCTCGTCTCATCGTTCAAAATGCCGGAACATCAGGTCAAAATTTCAATGAAAGATCCATAGCTTTGTATGAATGCGTCAACATCCCGACACTGATCATATCAACGCCCGTCGCTGCTACTTTTGAAATCCGTTTGAGCGTCATATTCCCGCTGGCTTCCAAAATTTTCTCTCCACCGTTAAGATGTACGCATGTCTTCATATCACCAAGAGACATGTTATCCAACATGATGATATCACAAGACGTGGACAAGGCTTCTTTGAATGCCGTGATCGTTTCGACTTCAACTTCGATTCTTATATCATCGCCGATGGCCCGACGGACGCGGTTCACGGCTTCTTTGACATTCGCTGAGCTTTTCAGATGATTGTCCTTGAGCATGGCGAGCTCGGAAAGATTCATGCGATGGTTATGCCCGCCGCCGTCCCACACTGCCTTCTTCTCAAGAGCCCGCAAAAGGGGCGTCGTCTTTCTGGTATCGTAGATGGATGCCTTCGTTCCTTTGGTTTCATGTACAAACGACCGGGTTAACGTGGCAACACCCGACATCCGTTGCAAAAAATTGAGTGCGATGCGTTCACCTCGCAAAATCGACCGGATCCGGCCATGCACGACTGCCAGGGTCTCACCCTTCTTAAACGGATCACCGTCTTGTTTGTTTGTTTTTACCGATACGTCGGGATCAACGGTCTTAAACGTTTTCTCAAAAACGGATAATCCCGATACGATGCCGTTCTCCTTCGCAATCAACCTGGCGGCCGTCGTTTCGTCATTGAAAAGCGGATCGCCGGCCGCATCACCGGCCGGACAATCTTCTATGAGTGCCTGTTTTATGATTTCCTCTACAATCACGACGTCATTCATCCCCCAGATCAAAATATAATTGGTTGCGGTCATTCTCCTTGGTGTCGATCCGCATCCATTTTGCGGCACGGCCCTTGCCGAGCGGTCGGATCTTGTTTTGTTCATGAAGGCGTTTCAGGGTTCGGTTGATGGTTGAATCAGAAACCGTCGGGTGTCGCTTTCGCACATCATCCTTCGAAAAGACTTCCGGTAACTTGTAAATCGTGTTCTCGACATAATCGGTTTTGTTGATGGCCAGGTTGTTCTCATATTCATAGTCTCTCGCGGTTTCGGAGAGAGAATCATACAGATTATTGTATAATCTGATAAAGAAACGTCTCAGAGGGGTGACATCGGCCAACCCTTCGGACCATTGAAAAACGGACGTCTTCAACAGTTGGCGATATTCGTCCCTGTTGACAAGCATCTTCTCAAAAAAAGATTCATAATGCGTGACATGGTACCCGTCAACCATATTCAGGATATAGTAAATCAAAAGCGCGATTGCTTCGTGATCGGGTATTTTGAATATCTCCATGTTGAGAAAATCCAGCATGAAACAAAGATTCAAATGACCGTGTTCAACGATGTTTTCCTTCTTTATAGTTTCGTAAAGATCAATCATTTTTTCAATATCTTCGCGTCGGGAACGTTTCTCCTGACTTAACAGTCCGGCTTCGTCGGAAGCCACTTTTTGATATGCAATGCGTTTTCCCTCCGGCAGCCTGTCATAGAACAAACGAACCAGATCCATGATTTCGGGAATGGTCAGTTTAAAATCGGCGTCACGGTCATGAATCATTGAAAAAATCCGATAAATATTTATATACCGTTGCTCACGGTTATTGTTTGCAACCGATGAACTCAACCTTAAACTGCGGAAACGCGAGGATTTAATCTTGTCATCAGGAAAGAAAAAACGATAAAAGGACAAACTTTCCCTTTCAATCAGTTTATCGACGATCATTTCCCGATTGTCATGAAAAAGAGTTTTGTAACCGGGGTTCCATCCCATTTTGTAATAGAGGGACAGTGATTTGATAAATACATCCGCAGGAATGTTCGCCTGCTTACAATGCTTCAGACAATTCACATGCAATCCCCCCTTTTGACAGTTCATTCTTATTATCAATTATAACGCATTTTGACGGTATTTGACAGTTTCCATCCAAAAAAATCGCTATATGATAGAAAAAAAGCGGCAAGGCCGCCTTCATTCTTTATTCGCTGTAGAGGCCGGTAAGTCTTGTGAGGTCAAAAACATCGTCCCATCCGAAAGTATCACGGTAAAAGGTTTCAGTCTGCAACTCAGAGTTGCTGATTGGTTCGCCGTTTGACAATGCAATTTCATCATCATATTCAAGGTTATAATAAGCTGAAGAGACATCAGTGTCTTCGGTCACAAATCCGCAGATATCCCCCACACTGATGGAATCAGGCTGGTTTGAGACCGTGAGCGTCAGGGTGGACAAGGTGCGTTCGAACATGCCGTGGAAGTCTTCACCGACAAGGGATCCGATGTTGAAATTATTCCCCGATACAGTCATGTCGGCATCAACATGGTTGTCAATCAGATTCCCGTAATCATTGTACCCGATAAATCCGCCGACGGCAGCTTGTGTCCCCTGGGCGCGGATATCGAAATACGCGATGACCGTGTTTTCGGAGATTAGGATTGATGTCTCATCAACAAAATCTTCAAATCCGACCAGCAGACCGCTATAATTATGTCCGCTTAGACCGCCGGCATAAATGCGGTGTTCGTTTGCAAGTGCGGCAATCGAAACGTCAACGGTATTCCCGGTTAGTTCGGTATTGTAGGTTTTGCCTGCCAATCCCCCCACAAAGACATAATTTGCACTCGTGACGTCAATCGTTCCCGACAGGGCAGTGTCTGTCACATGGTTCGGGACAAATTCATCGGGGGTCATGGTATCGGTGACATGTGCTTGTACGATTCCCGCGAGTAAGCCCGCGAATGTGTTGCTTGATGCGTTGGAAACGTCGATATCTGACGAAACATCGACATTTTCGACATTTCCGCCTTCGATTTTACCGGCCAACGCACCGGCATATGTCAAAAAACTTGTGCTGTAATCAATTGAAGCATCTTCAAGCGTCAAATCGAAGACTTTGCCGTTCATGACAGCAAATAAACCGTTAAAATCAGTGTTCTTCGTCGTGATCGTGAGATTGGATATCGTATGACCGTTACCGTCAAAATGTCCGATGAACGGTTCTTCGAAGCCGCCTAGCGGTTCCCATTCCATGTCACTCAGATCCAAATCATCCATGAGCACATAGGATCGGTTCATCTCCATGGCCGAAAGATCATCCACATCATGGATTTCATTGAAGTCCGATGTGGCGGCCGTCGTTTCTTCGGTGGTGGTCGTCACTTGGGGGGAGATGGCGTCGCAGCCGAGGATGGTCATACTTATCAATAATGCAACCGTGATTGTGAGAATTCTTTTCATTTGGAAACTCCTTTATTATATTTGACCCGTTTCTGGCAATTCGTTTCAAACACAGTATAGTGTGTTGACGTGTTTTTTGTGTGAATCAAAACAATGTTTCCTGTATTACCTGATCATCGTCGTCATCCCGGTCGGCTTCTTCTTCTTCTTCATCGTTCTCTGTGGATGAGATGATTTTCTCAAGTTCATGGAGAACCTCATCTTCTTCCTCATCTTCGTCGTTCTCGATTCCGGCCAGCGTATCCTCATAAAGCTTATGAAGGATATCGTGAGCCTCTTCGGGCTTTTCAATGTCAATCATAACGCGCAAAGGCGTCGTCTTTTTTTCAAGGAATGGAATACCGTGCTCGTAACGGTCATGCTTCAGATTCGGCCCGTCGATCACAAGATCTTCATTATCGTTCAAGATGCGGATTGTGATGCGGTCTTTA
>JAGYMP010000341.1 GCA_018400565.1 Bacilli bacterium
AAGACGACGTCATGGTCGTCTTAAGCGGCATGTCGACGATGGATCAGGTCAGGGACAATGTGGACACGATGAGTGATTTCGAACCGATTGACGGAGACGATCAAAATGTCATCGATAAAGCATTGAACAAATACCTGGAGAAGAAAACCGTGCCCTGCACGTCATGCAGGTATTGCATGCCGTGTCCCGAAGGCGTGGACATCCCGCATATGTTCAAAATCTACAATGACTATCAGATCTCCGGTCACAAACAGGGCTTCATCAACGCTTATGAGAAGACCGAAGAAGGCAAACGGGCGGACAACTGCATTGCCTGCGGCAAATGCTTGGAGCATTGCCCGCAAAGCATTGAGATTCCCGACCGGATGGAAGACATCCGCAAGTTGTATGATGAGCTTGTTGCGGAGACAAAATGATATGAAACATCGTTTGTCGGGAATCTCGAAATCGACAGTGTTCCCTTAAACGTACAAGAGAATAGAAAGAGTCATATCCGAAGAGATTCCGGTATGGCTTTTTTTTCGGTCTTGATGGGGACCGTATATATCAATCCGTCTTCATAAACGATGTTGATTCATGTGCTTGTTATGGTAAACTAAATGTGGGTGTGTTTGAGAAACATCCCATCATAGAGGGAATCAGAAGGAGTTTGTATGAAACGAATCATCAGGTATCTGTTATTCACATTCGCACTGACGTATCTGGCACACGGCACACTGGCTTTCACCACGATGAATGATTGTATTGAGTTCGATTCGCTGATCGGACAAAGCCTCTTCATATTAGGCGGCAGCAGTCCGGCGATTTTTGCTTTTGTCTTTGTTTTCAGACAACAAGATCCCTCCGCGAAAGAAGCCTTCAAGAGAAGCTTATTGTCATATCGCCATCCGCTTCTGTTATGGCTTTTCGCATTGGGAATCCCGATCGTTTTGGGCGGCTTGTTTCAACTCTCACGTGTGTTGCTCGGAAACCATGTCTTTGAGAGCGATATACCTTTTTATTCATTCCTCATCGTCATTTTTTCCTCGGTGTTGTTCGGCGGCATCGAAGAAATAGGCTGGCGGGGCTTCTTACAGGAAAGACTGATGGGACGAAAAAACCTTGTGGTGATCGCGGTGTTGATCGGCCTCATCTGGGGATTGTGGCATGTCCCGTTGTTTTTTATCAAAAACGTCTCCCACTACGATTTCGATTTCCTGCCGTTTCTTCTGGGGGCCGTCATGTTCAGTACGTATCTGACCTGGCTTTACGCCAAGACAAAAAGCATCTTATTGGTCGTTTTGTTGCATGCATCGATCAATGCGAGCGC
>JAGYMP010000342.1 GCA_018400565.1 Bacilli bacterium
ACGTTGTTTGTGTTTTTGATTTTCAAGATTCTTACGTATGTCACGATGCCTCTGATTGATGCCGGCGCGCTCAGTGATTTGTTTGACAACAGCGGGTTTTTGGGTATCGTAAACTCAATCTCCGGTGACGCTCTGAGAAATTATTCGATCGTCGCTCTGGGTATCACACCCTACATCACGGCATCCATTGTCGTTCAGCTGTTGCAAATGGATATCATCCCCATTCTCAAAGAATGGAGCGAAGAAGGCGAAGTCGGGCGTCAGAAGATCGCTCGTCTCACACGCTATCTCGCGGTTGGGCTTGCTTTTGTCCAATCCATCGCGATGACATTCGCATTCCACTCCCAACAAGAATCCCTCTTCACCCAGGAAGCTTTGTTCTGGGCGGGGACAGGCACGGGTCGTTGGTTTTTGATTTACATCTACATCGCCATCGTGTTGACAGCGGGAACCGCATTCATGATATGGCTTGCTGATCAAATCACGTTGAAAGGCATCGGAAACGGTGCGTCAATGCTGATTGTCGGCGGTATCATCATTTCATTCCCGGGAACCATCGCATCGTTGGTCCAATATTACATCGCCGATCCCGGCGGTGCACTTGGAGAAGATGTGTTTGCGAACCAGGGATCATTCCCGGCATATATATTGTTTGCCGTCAGTATCCTGATGTTTATTTTGGTATTGATCGGCATCACATACATGCAGCTTGCCAAACGTAAGATTCCCATCCAATATGCGAACCGGCCCGCAAGCGCCAAGTTCAAAGGAAAATCTGAATCGAACATTCCGATCAAATTGAACACCGCAGGCGTGATTCCGGTTATCTTCGCATCGATTTTGTTGTCACTGCCCAATACGATTTTCCAATACATCGGATGGGGTCAGACACAGGCGGCGCAAAGCGCACAAAACTGGATCGGTGAGATTTTTTCATACAGCCAGCCCATCGGTTTCGTGATTTACATCGTATTGATTTTCGTCTTTACGTTCTTCTATTCGTTCATTTTGATCAAACCCGAACAGATGGCGGAAAATCTTTCCAAACAAAACGCGTACATTCCCGGTGTGAGACCCGGATATGAAACGGAATCATTCATCACGAAAGTGTTGTTCCGGGTGACTGTGATCGGCGCACTTTATCTTGTGGTGGTCGCAAGTCTTCCGATTGTCATGTCGATGATTCTCGGGCATTCATACGCCCAGATCGGCGGGACATCGCTTTTGATTATCGTGGGTGTCGCACTTGAGACCGCAAAACAAATCGAAACGGACACCCAGGAAAAAACCTACGCAGGTTTCATGCAGTAAAGATTGGGGGTTGTCATGATTAATCTGCTGATTATGGGGAAACCCGGCGCCGGCAAAGGAACACAGGCCCAGAAATTGCTCAGGTATTATGATTTGACGCATATTTCAACCGGCGATATTTTCCGTGAGGAAATGGAACAAAACACGGCCATCGGCAAAGAGGCTGAGAAATATATCGAAGCCGGCGATCTTGTGCCGGATGACATCACCAACAATATCGTGGAAGAGGTCTTGCACCGCAAGGACTATCCCAACGGTTTCATGTTGGACGGTTATCCGCGAACAAGGACTCAGGCGGAAGCCCTGGATGATATTTTGGACACGTTGGGCATCGAGCTGACCGCGGTCATCAATGTCAGTGTCGACGATGATGTCTTGTTGCACCGCATGGCCGGACGCAGGGTTTGTCCGAATTGCGGAAAGACATACCATGTCATTTATCATCCCCCGAGAAAAGAAGGCATATGTGACGTGTGCGGGCACACATTGATCCAACGTGAAGATGACA
>JAGYMP010000343.1 GCA_018400565.1 Bacilli bacterium
TGTCATCGTTGACAAGCGGTTTGGGCAATAAAGCGATGGTGACGTAAATCACCACAATCACCAATGGGATAAGAATACGTTTCTTTTTCAAACAACCACGTCCTGTATCAAAAGGTTATGTTCATGAGAGTCTCGGGTTCGTATAAGTGAAGGTCGTCTCACCTTGTTCCTGGGTTTCGACGATGACGGAAGTCGTCACGCCGTAATCATTGAGATCCTCCTGTGTGAGATCCTCATCGGGCTCAAAGTCCTTCGGAAGTTTTGCATCACCGTGTGTGTAGACGCCGCCTTCGATGAAGTTGGCACCCTGTTGACCGGAAAAGCTATCAGCGATGATGTAACCATACACTGTGACATTGTTGCCGAGGGAGATGCTGCCGTTGG
This sequence comes from Bacilli bacterium, assembly GCA_018400565.1. Classification (GTDB taxonomy): domain Bacteria; phylum Bacillota_I; class Bacilli_A; order Izemoplasmatales; family Hujiaoplasmataceae; genus M55B122. The sequence continues at coordinate 385 of JAGYMP010000343.1, forward strand.
CAAAAATGAATGCGGGGCGATCGGGGGAACCGATAATCGTGTCTCTTGCGATTTCCACATCGCCGTCCACATAAAAGGTGCCGATGATTTGTCTGTCCTGGCGTGGTTTTCCGTCAACGATCAAATCGCCGTTGATGACAAAATTTCCGGTGATGTGGGTATTACCGTTTGTTTCGAGGTTACCGTCTATGACAAGCAAACGTCCCTCGGCAACCGTCAAATCCTGGTTGTCGAGCGTCACGTCACCGTCAACATACCAATATCCGGAGACATCGGGATTGACTTGGTTCTCGATGTCACTGGGTTCTTTTAAAGTGTAATAATCGGGTGTCAACCCATAAAGATAATCCATGCTTCCCTGAAAGGTGGAAAAATCACCGTCCATAGGTGCATCAGGAAAGGTCTCGGGGATGTATTCGTTCAAATACGCGGTCAGCATCGTTGTTGCGGTTACGAGCGGGCTCAGTTCAAAATCGTCTTCGTTGCCCTGATAGGAAAAGATTTCCTCGTAGGTCGAGACGATTTCGGTTTTCGGTGCCAAATAGCCGTCCACGGTGCGGTTCACCGCCTCAAGGTTTCTGCTGAAGCGATACACACCCTCGCCGACGGTTTCGACATTCACACCGAGATAAGCCGCAAGCGTGTCAATCTCGGCAGGGTCGGTGATTTTATCGCGGGCGATGATGTGTTGGACGGTTTTGATGTCGGTGATTGCATTGGTGTATTCCTGTGAGAACTCGATATTTTTGTCCGTCAGATTGGCCTGAAACACAACATATGACAACAAACCGAGCACGGAAGCCATGAGAAAAAGGACGATGGCAAGCATCGCCGGTAAACTCATGCCTTGGTTGTCATGAAAAAGTGTCGATCGCATTGTTGTCTCCTTTTTTTATGCGGCAGGCGGGGATTGGACCTTGAACGTATGAGTGGTCGAATAATCATAATCATTGCCCGAATCAGATGAAAGCGTGAAAGCGATTCTCACGTCCACATTGCCGTTTGCATCCTCATCAAAAGTGATGGCGGCACTTGAGATCGTCAGTTTATCAGCCGAATAAATCTCTCCGCCGAGTGTCAAACCGGCCGCGTCATAGGAGATTGTGTATTCAAGCGGAGGATCGTGGATTTCGGACACGATCGCAGTTTGACCGGGCAGATAGGTTTCTTCAAAATGGTTTTCCAAAATCACGCAGTCGCCTGTTTCACATGCGCGGTAATCGGTCGGTGAGAATTCATCGATGTCACGTTCGATGAACGCAATCAACGTGGATGCTTCGGTGTTGGCCCGCGCTTCGTCCTCAATGCGGTGGTTTGCGTTTTGAAAACTGGAGATAAGCAATCCCACAAGCGAAAAGGCAATCGCCATGATAATGACTGCTACAAGCAATTCGGTAATGGAAAGCCCGCGTTTATTCATAGACGACACCTTCAACCATGATCGTGCGTGGTTCGTAATACATGACGGTGATTTCAAAACGAATCATCCGGTAAGTCGCATCTTCGGGTGTTTGTGCCAAAAAGACAATCGTCACGTTGTCGTCATAGATTTTGTCATTGGCCTGATAGGTAAAAAGCGAACAGGCGTCTCCGACGGGGAACACGCCGCAGTTTTGATTATTTAGTATGTAATCCCCGGCATCAACTACATCCAACAGGCTTTGGTAGTCATAGGCTTCGTTGATGTCATCACGGATCTTGCCGGCGATTTCCACGGCCTGGATGCGGGCGTTGGTCGCCACGGTTTGCCTTTGTGTGTTGATGATGATGGTAAGCATGCCGGTGAAGACAAACGTGATGATGACAATCGCCGCCAGTGATTCGACGAGCGAAAAACCCTTGTTCTTTGGCTTAAGCATGGAAACGCCCCCTTTCCGTAACCTGACACATCCATTATATAATAAAACAACCGAGATTTGAATGAAAATGCGAAATCGGTCCTTTTTAAGATGAAAATTGAAAAATCACCTGTATTATGCGGTCCTTTTTGGTATAATTGACATGAGAGGTGTTGCATGTGGACAAAACCAAACGGTGGATCAAAAACAACCTTGTGTTCTTTATCTCACTCGTCGGTATCGGACTCGCCGTGATTTTTGCGGTGAGCATCGTTCAGATACAGCTGTTCCATGAAGACGTGTCCACAACACGCGTGGGCCATATCCGTCTGGGCAATGACGAAGACCGATATCAGACGGTCCTCGAACAGGAAATTCCTGAGTATCTGGATGGATGCATCTATACACTCACGTATCAAAACAAAGACATGGCCGTCGATCTTGATTATCTTTCATTTCTGACGGATGAAACCATCCGCGGGCTCAATGAAGAAGAAAACAATCCGGCGGTTTTCGAACTTACCGATGCAAACTCGTTTTCATCGGACATCACGGACACATATGGCACAGACGTTGCGGACGCACTCGATCATGATGTTCTCCAAAGCGATATCTTATCTGCACTCAGTGACCTGCGTCATGCCGTGAAGTTTGATCTGAACGATTACATGCGTGCATCAGAAGAAACAATCACATTGGCCTCCGTGTTGATGGACGATCTTCCCGACGATCTTGTCAACGACCTTAGAGCGATCGATGCGATTGATGTCGCACCGAATGCGGTATTTTCCCTGCTTGAGGCAACCAGCGGAACGGATTTGGACAATGACGCGCTCAGTTTGCTTGCGACGATGGTGCTGAAGACAGGGCTGAACGCCCATTTCACCGATTTTTCCTTTGATGACGATCCGGGCGGCAGCCCCTTATGGGCCGATGGCGGGCTTTATGTGCCGGTGAAGCGTGAAAATCATTTTGATTTCACATTCTTTAATCCCTTTGCCCAAGTCTACACATTCACCATCGAACCCCAGGGCGATAAACAAATCCTGATCACTTTGTCGGGATCGCCTTATGTGAACACCTACACAATAAACAAAGACACCAAACAATCGATTCAGTATCCGACGGAATATGTCACAGACGCCACGGTCGATGATACGACCGACGGCGTGATTATCAGCGAAACAGACACGGAGATGATTTACCGTGTGCTGCTTCAAGAAGGCCAAAACGGCACCATCTATGAATATGTGCGCACGGTCAGGACACCGGGCGGCACCGCGAGTGATGTTGTCTTGCTTTATCAGATCGATCCGCCCACCCCGAAACTTTATGCTGAAAACGTCATACCGAAGGCAGGTGAGTGACGATGGCCTTAAAACGCATCGGCGACATTTTGACCGAAAAAAACATTGTGACCGACGACGAGGTTGAAAAAGCTCTCAAAAAACAAAAAGAGGACGAACGATTGGGTGAGACCTTTGTCCGTCTCAAAATGGCGAGTGAGATGCAGATTTTAAAAGCCCTTGAGGAATCCACGGGCGTCAAACGTGTCTCCCTGCAAAACATGACCATCGACGAAGAAGTCCTTTCACTCGTCACCGAGGAGTTTTGCCGGCGCCACACCGTCATTCCCTTCAGACGCGAAGGGATGAAGTTGTTGTTCGTCACCTCCGATCCGCTTGATTTTGAAGTCATCGAGGAATTACGGCTGATGACGGGTTACCGGCCGGTCGCTTTTTCGGCACCCAAAAACGACATCATCACCCAGATCGAAAAATATTACGGATTCACCCGGACACTTGAGGCTTTGGGCGTCAAACAGGATGTCGTCTACGATGAGGAGGAAACCGAAGAGGATGAAGACATCGCCTCGACGCCGATGGTCAAACTCGTCAATCAAGTTTTGACCTCAGCCGTCTTCCAGCGTGCAAGTGACATCCATCTCGATCCGCAGGATGACAAATTACTGGTCCGTTACCGTGTGGACGGCGTGCTTGATGTCGTCAAGGAATTCCCCATCAAAATCCACAGACAAATGGTTTCCAGGATCAAAGTCATGTCCGGCATGGACATCACCGAGACAAGGGTGCCCCAGGACGG
>JAGYMP010000344.1 GCA_018400565.1 Bacilli bacterium
TCCATTCGCGTCTGCTTGAACGCGCCGCAAAGTTGAACGATGAACTTGGCGGAGGATCGATCACCGCCCTTCCGATCATCGAAACCCAGGAAGGTGACATTTCCGCTTACATACCGACCAATGTCATCTCCATCACGGACGGACAGATCTTCCTGCAGTCGAAATTGTTCTATCAGGGTGTGCGGCCCGCCATCAACGCCGGTTTGTCGGTGTCGCGTGTCGGCGGTGCCGCCCAGCACAAACCCATCAAGAAAGTATCCGGCACACTCAGGCTTGATTTGGCGAGTTATCGGGAATTGGAGGCATTCACTCAGTTCGGGTCCGATCTGGACGATGCCACGAAAGCGAAACTCGACCGGGGCGAACGGACGGTCGAAGTGCTGAAACAGGATTTGCATGAGATTTTGCCCTTTGAACTTCAGACCGTGAGCATTTATGCACTCACACACGGTTTCATCGACCAAATCAAGGTTGAGGACATCAAACGGTATGAAAAAGAATTGCACTCATTCATGAGAAACGATGAACAAGGAAAGAAACTGTTGAAACAAATCAAAGAAGACAAGGAGTTGCCCGAGGAAGAAGCGATGGATGAGGCGATCGATCGGTTCACAAGCGACTTCATGTAGGAAGAAGGTGTTTTCATGGCCTCACTGCGCGACATAAAAAAACGCATCGAATCAACGAAAAAGACCTCTCAGATCACCAAGGCCATGAACATGGTCTCAGCTTCGAAATTGCGCAAAGCCGAGAAAAAACACAACAACTTCATCCCCGTCAAAGACAGGGTAAGGACCATTTTGCAAAATGTCCTCTCTTCGCAGAAAGACCTCAGCCACCCGCTTTTGGAAACACGGGAGATCCGCAAGGTCGGATACATCATCGTTTCCAGCGACAGGGGACTTGCGGGTCCTTACAACGCCAACATCCTCAAATATTTCGAGAACCTGGTCGATAACAACCATAAAACGAAGGACGAATACATCGTCGGGACCATCGGTTACAAAGCCTACCGCTATTGCAGGCGCAAGGGCCATCCGCTCCTGAACAATGAATCGATCAACTCACGCGATGAGGTGCAGTTCATTGATTTTCAGGCGATGTCCAGAGCCTTCATCAATCTTTATCTCACGGAGGAAGCGGATAAGATCATCATGGTGTATTCGCATTTCATCAACCGGCTGAACCGGACGGTTGAGATCAACACACTTCTTCCGCTGTCAAATCTCATCGACGAAGACAGGGCGACGAGCGAGTATGTCTTCGAACCCTCAACGCAGGCTGTGTTGAACCAACTCCTGCCGATTTATCTGGAAGACATGCTCTATGGCATCATCCTTGATGCGAAAACAAGCGAGCATGCCGCAAGGATGACCGCCATGAAAAACGCCACGGACAATGCCAAGGAAGTCATCGAAAACCAACAATTGCTCTATAACCGCGCACGCCAGGAAGAAATCACCATTGAACTCATGGACATCATCAGTGGCGCCAATGCGGTGAAATGAGGAGGACATCATGCC
>JAGYMP010000345.1 GCA_018400565.1 Bacilli bacterium
TCGAAGACGATCTCCCGTTCTAAAAGGAGGAAAAACCATGGCAAGAGGATATCGCGGCGGTGGCCGCAGACGACGTAAAAGATGTTACTTCACGCAAAACAACATCGATTATATCGATTTTAAAGATCATAAGCTTCTCAAACGGTTCATCAACGAACGGGGGAAGATTTTGCCCCGGCGTGCAACAGGGACGAAAGCTTATTATCAAAAACATCTCGCAAGAGCGATCAAACGTGCACGTTTCATGGCACTTTTGCCTTATTCCAAAGAAGAATAGGACAACCATCAAAAGCATCCGGGAACGGATGCTTTCTTTTTTTGCCGATGATTCAAAAAGACTCTGAGAGTCTTTTTTTGAGGTTCGGCGATTATGTTCACATTTTGCCCGGGATATGATATAATACCTTTGATTCAAAGAGGGGTAAAAAAGAGGTGTGTTTCATGAACAGACGCCAATTCATCACATTGATCGTTTCGTCAGGATTGTTCCTGGCGTTGATCCTCACGGGAATCTTTTATGTTGCGGGACAATTTGACACATCGTTCAGCGTGCTATATTTTCTATTCATATTAACATTGCTTTTGGCGGTTGTTGTCAATATTTACATGAACCGAAGACGTGTCCAACGCATCGAGAATCTCGAAAGCAAAATCCGTGAGATGAATAAATTAAGCAAACGTCTCAAAAACTCGGAAGACATCGCGCTCAATTATCTTCCGATCGGGATCATCGTCTATGATGACGAACAAAAAATCGTTTATGCGAACGGGGCGGCAAAAACCTTTTTTTCCAGCGTGCTGGTCGATCGCAAAATCGAAACAGTGAACAAAGAACTGAAACGTCACGTTGCACAACGTGAAGGTAAATTCGTCATGGATATCTATGATGATGTTTTTGAATTTATCCATTATCCCAAAAACCGCACGATTTACTTACAGGAAGTCACAGAGCGGGAAATGTTGAAAAAAGAGCGGGAGAACGAGCGTTTCGCGCTCGGGGCCGTCAGTTTGGATAATTTTGATGAAACCACAGCCGATCTTGATTTCGAGGAGAAAAATCGCCTTCAGGGTAAATTTCTCGGAGCGATTGACAGCTGGTGTAAGGAACACAGTCTTTATTTCATCAACTTAAACCCCGAAAAGTCGGTTTTGTTGATGCGCATGGAACAATTGGAAGATTTGATGGAAGATGAATTTTCGATTATCGACACCATCCATCGTCTGTCAAAAGAAAATGACGTGGCCGTTGCACTTTCCATCGGAATCGCCCAAACCCAGGATAAACTCTCCAGTCTCGGCGATATGGCCGAAGACGCGTTGAAACTTGCGCTGGGAAGAGGCGGCGACCAAGCGGTCGTCAACATCGAAAATCAACCGCTTAAATATTTCGGCGGAAAAACCAACACACCGGAAAAACGCACAAAAATTTCCGCGAAGGTAACATCGCGTTCACTTGCTGACATCATCAGCAAACACGACGATATTTTGATCATGCCACACGCGCATACGGACATGGATGCGTTGGGCGGAGCGGTCGGTCTTTGGAATATCGCCATGGCCGAAGAAAAGAACGTCCGTATTTTGCTTGATTTCGATAACATCGATGCAACCTGTCAAAAAGTCATCAACATGCTCTCACGTGAATACATCAAACTGATGGAATTTTTGATCACACCGGAGGATGCCGATGATTTTGTCACGAAAGACACACTTCTGGTTGTCGTCGACCACCATTCGAGCTCCCAGTCGATCGATCAAAGTTTGTTCGATCGGAGCAAACACATTGTCGTGATCGATCACCACAGACGTCTTGATGATGCGCTGGATGACGTTGAACTCAATTACATGGAACCCTATGCGTCTTCGTCGGTTGAACTCATCACGGAGATCATCGAGCTTTATCATATTGATGTGTCACTGGAAGCATTTGCGGCCACGATGATGCTGGCCGGGATGATGATCGACACAAATAACTTTACATACCGAACTGGTGTCAGGACGTTCGAGGCGGCGGCAAAGTTGAAACAATACGGCGCCGATCCCCTGGAAGCAAAACTGATTTTACGTGAATCACTCGATCACATCAAAACAAAATCATCACTGATCAACCAAGCCAAGATTATCAACAACCGGTTCGCGATCACCGTGCTTGAGGAAAGCACATCGACAAACCGTGTCCAGCTTGCCAAAACGGCAGATGAATTATTAGAGATTGAAGGTGTCGTCGCAGCCTTTGCGATCGGTAAAGTCGGTGAGGACAAAGTATCGATTTCAGCGAGAAGTGTCGATAATTTCAATGTGCAGTTGATCATGGAAAAATACGGGGGCGGCGGTCATCTGAACAACGCCGGTGCACAGGTTGAAGGCAAGTCACTCGAAACAATCGAAGAAGAATTAGAGGAATATCTTGAATCATCATACAAGGAGGAAACCAATATGAAAGTTATTTTAACGAAAGACATCAAAGGAAAAGGCAAGAAAAATGACGTCATCGACGTCGCGAGGGGTTACGGGAATTATCTGATCCGTTCAAAGCAGGCGATTGAAGCGACATCCGCAAACGTAAAGTCGCTTGAGAAAAAGAAAGAGGAAAAGAAGAAAAAAGCGAACAAAGCATACGACGAAGCAAAGAAACTCAAAGAAGCGATTGAAAAGAAATCGATCAAGATACATGTGAAGATCGGCGAAAACGGGAAACTCTTCGGCGCAGTCAGCTCCAAACAGATTGCGGAGGAATTCGAGAAGCAACATGACATCGAACTTGACAAAAGAAAAATACTTCTTGAGGACAACATCAATTCACTCGGAACCTATAAAATCCCGGTGAAATTGCATAAAGATGTCAAGGCTACCATCAATGTCCAAGTGATCGAACGGGAAGACGAAGAATAACGGAGGTCT
>JAGYMP010000346.1 GCA_018400565.1 Bacilli bacterium
GGCCTTGGTTGCTTTGTAGCGGAAACGGTCGACGAATGCCTGATAATGCGCAATTTTCTTCTGTTGCTTCTCATAAGCCTTCATGCGGCGCTCATAACGCAGTATTTTCTCTTCCTCGTAATAATCATAATCGCCCTCATAGATTTCAAACGCATCCTCTTCCATTTCCAGAATACGGCCGCACACGCGGTTGATGAAGTATTTGTCATGCGTCACGAGAAGAATGCTGCCATCATAGCGTTTCAAATGTTCTTCGAGCCATTCGATGATGGCGATGTCCATATGGTTTGTCGGTTCATCAAGCAACAACAAATCCGGTTTTCTGAGCAACAGTTTCGCAAAAGCGACCCGTGTTTTCTCGCCACCTGAAAAAGAATTGATGAGCCGGTTTTGCATCGTTTTGTCAAAACCGAATTTTGAAAGCACGGTATCGATTTCATATCGGTACTCATATCCCCCAAGACGTGCAAAGTCCGCTTCTGCTCTCCCGTACCGGTTGATGTTATCCTCAGAAGGATCTTCTTCCAGACGCTTAGCAAGTTCCTTGAGACGATTTTCCAATTGTGTCAATGAACTGAAAACAGACAACATCTCATCCAGAAGTGTCCCGCCGGGATGCTCGATGACGTTTTGGGAAAGATATCCCACGGTTGTGTTCCCATAAATAAAAATATCCCCGGCATCCGGGGATTCATCGTTTATGATACATTTCAACAATGTGGATTTACCGACTCCGTTGTGGCCAATCAAAGCCACCTTTTCTTGTCGGTCGATCCGAAAGGAAATGTCTTCAAACAGACGTGTTCCGCCGAATGATTTAGTTAGATTCTTCACATTCAACAATGTCATTGAGACCTCTCCTTCCCGGAACTGCCCTGCGGCAGAATCCTTAAAAAAATATTACAACGCTATTATTTTAACAAATGGCAATGAAAAAAACAACCCCAGTTTCACGGGATATCATAAAAATGAGACAATCACCACACCCATATAATAAATTCCTGCCAAAGCGAGTAGTGAGCCGGCGATCCTGCCGACGACGATTTCACTTTTCCGCGGGGGGGCGGTGCGTTTGAAACGGAATTTCTGAATGCCGCGAATGATATCCCTCGTCCTAAATACAATCCGAAAACCGATCAAAAAGAAAAACAACCCGATGAGCAAGCCAAGTATTTTGATAAATATGTCCATTTCAATCCCTCATTTCCTTTTTATTATACCAAAGAAGACAACGTTGTAAACATATCATTCCGTTTTCTACGCTATTTTAATCAACAGCATTACATAAACTTTTGCTTTTATGATACAATTAACCTATAAAAAAGGGGGCACTAGTATGGCAAAAGCAACCATTGCGGAAGTGCTTGACAAAAAGAAAGATCACATCATCGACGAAACCTTCGGTTTGGACACCGAAGGAACAACTGTGAGCGACACATATAAAAAATATTACATGGATGACATTGAAACAACCATCAACCAACTGAAAGTTTCGTTTTTGTACGACAATCAAGATTTATTTAATCACTACATGGATTGGTTCGGTGAACTCTCACAAAATCTCAACATTTCCAAAAAAGGGATGCTAAACCATCTCGATCATTTAAATGAATCGATTCTGAATGACCTGTCCGATGAAACAGACGAACAAGCCGTATCTAAACGCATCGACCAGGGAAAAGAACAATTCATCAATGGATTGAACCGAAAAATCGTCGATCCATCCGACAATACATTCTTGGATTCCCTTGTTGACATGCGCACTCAAGATGCCACCGAATTCATCATGGAAAAAGCCAAAAACGATACATCCGTGATGACATTGTTCGAAGAACATCTGATTCCGACATTAATGGATGTCGGGCTTCTTTGGCAACATCACAAGATTTCTGTCGCCAAAGAACATTATGCGACCGCAGTCATCCAAAACATCATCGGCATGCTTTATCCTTATCTGTTCACGGAAAATAAGAAAGCAACGCACTCTCTTCTGGCCGTCTGTGCCGGGAAGGAGTTGCATGAGATCGGTATGCGGATCATCGCCGATGTCTTTGAGATGGAAGGCTTTGATACGTCATTTTTGGGATCGAATATCCCCGTCGAGGTCATCCTCGGTGAAATGAAAGAAAACCCACCTTCTTTACTCGGAATCTCATCGACGACCGCAGCTTCATTGGAAGACACCAAAAAACTGATTGATGACGTCAGAAATGACGATTCGTTCGATCAAATCAAAATCATGGTTGGCGGCTATCAGTTCCTGCATGCCAAAAATCTATGGAAGGAAGTCGGCGCTGATTTCACGGCATCATCGGCAAAAGATGCCTTGAAAAAAGCCAAAAAAATGTTGGGAGGTCATGACGATGACGCATAACATCATCCTGACGACGGACAAAGAACACATCATCACCTCGGTTTATCCCGAGCAAAACTCAACGATCCCTTTTCAAACAGACAAACCACTGAATCATGATATTGATAAAGAGAGTTATGATATCATGATGGATTTTTTGCGCACACTCGAAGAAGAATTCGTCGCACTTGATAAAACCATCGATCTCACCATTGATGAAAAATCCACCACGTTTAATATGTATGGGTTTAAAAAAGACGACGGTACAACCATCATTTTGACATCCAAAGAAAATGAATGCGACCGCATCATCGAAGAACTCATGCGCATCAACAACAACCTTATCAACCAAATCCGCAAACTCAGCAAAAACGATCACTCCGAAGACCAAGAAGCATATGAAAAAATCGGTCGGTTGAACAGCGAGTTGCTCAACTCAAAACGTGTCATCGAAAAACAACATGCAAAACTTAAGCGCTACAATGAGATTTTACGGGAAATGTCAATCAAAGATCCCCTGACCGATGCCTATAACCGCAGACATTTTTATGATTATTGCCGGGAGAGTTTGCCCGACGATCATGAAAATGAAACCATTCGTTTGTTCATGATCGACTTCAACGATTTCAAAAAGGTCAACGACACCAAAGGCCACGACAAAGGGGATGCGTTACTCAGGGATTTCGTTGACATCGTCAAAAAATCGCTTCAGGGACAAGGAGAAATTTTCAGACTCGGCGGCGATGAATTCATCATTCTTCTCTCCTCGGCACATCCCGATGAACCCAAGGCTTTCATGCGTTCAATCGAAAATGCTTTCGCGAGGTTGAGTGATATCGCAAGCATCGCATGGGGAATGACCGAAGCCGACGCCGGAGAAATCGCCGATTTGGAAAAACTCGAAGACATGATGTCACAAGCTGACAGCGCCATGTATGAACATAAAGCCAAGCATAAAGAAGACGACCGGTGACAACGAACGCTTTATTTATAAAAAAATCCGCCCTCACTGATATGATACCTTTAAAGCAGACACTATAAAAAAAGAAAGTAATCTTA
>JAGYMP010000347.1 GCA_018400565.1 Bacilli bacterium
AAAGCGGAATACAAAGGTAAAGTCGCGGAATATAAACAACAGATCCGCGAAGCCAGAAAAGCTTACCGCAAAGCCAAATGGCAGGCCAGGTTCAAGGTCTGGAAAGAATGGCGTGCGGAAAAGAAGCGTGTGCATGCCCTGATCGTTGAGGTTAAAAAAGATTTTCCCGACGTTAAGAAGCGGTTGGGAGAAGCCCGACGTGAAAAACGTGAATTGAGAAAGAGCCTGCTGGAATCCGGAAAATCCGGAGATGCGCTTAAAAACGACGACAGTTACCAAAAAGCCGTCAAACATGTCGAAGACATCGAACTTGAAAAACAAATCATCAAGGATCATGTGTCGGCATTGAAAGAGAATCTCAAACGGTACAAAAAAGTCACAAAACGTGAAGCCAAAGAACATGCGCTCCGCATCATGGGCGAAGTTGGCATCCCCCAACCGAAAAAACGGTTGAAACAATATCCGTTCCAGTTTTCCGGGGGGATGCGCCAGCGTATCGTCATCGCCATCGCGTTGACGGCCAATCCAGACATTTTGATCTGTGATGAGCCGACCACGGCGCTTGACGTGACGATTCAGGCACAGATTCTGGATTTAATCAATGATTTAAAAGAAGAACGCAATCTTTCGGTTATCTTCATTACCCATGACTTGGGTGTTGTTGCGAACATGGCCGACCGCATTGCCGTCATGTACGCCGGGAAAATTGTTGAATACGGCACGAACAAGGAAATCTTCTATGATCCGAAACATCCCTACACTTGGGCTCTTATGAGCAGTGTTCCGGATTTGGAATCCAAGGAGAAGCTTGTTGCCATCCCGGGTACGCCGCCCAACATGTTGTACCCGCCGAAAGGGGATGCATTCGCGGATCGAAATCAATATGCGATGAAAATCGACTTTGAGGAAGAACCGCCGATGTTCAAAATCTCCGACACCCATTATGCTGCCACGTGGCTCCTTCACAAGGATGCGCCGGAAGTCGAGATGCCAGAAATTGTCAAAGTTCGCATCGAGCGTATGCTTGAAGAGCACGAAGAGGCCGTGAAAGAGGTGAAAGAGAATGCCCAAATCTAAAAAGACTAAAAAAGAAAAAGCGTTTGAAAAACAAAACATTGATCCGGAAGGACCTATTTTGAGTGTGAGAAACCTCAAACAGTACTTTGTGTCCGGTCACGGCAAAAACAAATTGGTCGTGAAGGCCGTCGATGGTATCAGCTTTGACATTTACAAAGGTGAAGTGTTTGGGCTTGTCGGTGAATCCGGTTGCGGAAAGACCACGACCGGACGATCGATCATCAAATTATACCAGCCGACCGGGGGCGAAGTGTTTTTCCTGGGACGCCGGATATCAGCCGGGTTTATCGATCTCAAGGAACAAATCCACGCGAAACGCGTTGAGACCCGTGAGAAAATCCGTGAGTTGAAAAGCGAACGGAAAGAGAAGATCGCTGCCGCGGATGACTCCAAAAAAGAAGCCATCAAAAATGAGTACAAAGAAAAAATCAGCGATCTCAGAAAAGAAAAACGT
>JAGYMP010000348.1 GCA_018400565.1 Bacilli bacterium
TCCTCCGCGATGCGGATCGCGGTCACCATGTCGTCTTGTTGATGGGCATGGATTTTGACGGGAAGACCCTCAAACACCCGGGACAATGATTCCCATTTCAGATCGAAGTCCGGTTTGCTTGCATCCTCGCCGGCTTTTTTCTTTTTGGCGTATTCGTCTTTTTTCTCTTTGTATTCTTTTGCTTTTCTCAGTGATTCCCGCATGATCGATGCATTCGCCATGCGTGTCTGCGGGGATTTCTCCTTACCGAAATAGACACGTTTCGGATTTTCACCGAGCGCCATTTTCATCGATGACTCTTTGACGACGATCATATCATCGATCGTTTTTCCGTATGTTTTAAGCACACAGAATGTGCCTCCGATGACATTCGCGCTCCCCGGTCCCGTGCAGACGGTCGTAACGCCTGCATCTCGCGCATCCGGAAATGCGATGTCCTGCGGCTTGACGGCATCGATGGCCCTCAGTTGTGCCGTAATCGGATCGGACATCTCATTGACATCGGCGCCTTCAAAGCCGATGGCTTCCTCATACATGCCGATATGGCAATGTGGATCGATCAGGCCGGGTGTCACATAGGCTTTTTTGGCATCGATGATTTTGATGTCATCAAATGCTTTTTCGTCAATCGAGCCGATTTGTTTTACCTTGGATCCTTCAATCAAAATATCCTTGATCTCATAGTTGACATCTTTCATGCCGATAAGATTTGCGTTTTTTATCAGAATCATATATTTTCTTCCTCTCCTTGGGTTACGATATTTATCAAGACTTCCACACCGTATGACAGTGCCTTTTCGTCAAAATCAAATTTTGGATGGTGCAACGGGTGATTTATATTATCTTCATAGGCAACTCCCAGCCATGCGATGCATCCAGGGATCTTCTGGGCATAATAGGAGAAATCCTCGGAAACCCGCATGGGGTCTTTCATGTCAACAAACGTCTCCTCGCCGCCGGCATGTATGACGGCATCGCGCATCGCCGACCATGCCGATGGATCGTTATAAACGCTCGGATACCCGATTTTGTAATCCAAATCCACGGTGACGCGCCGTTTTCTTTCAATATCTTTCATGATGGTTTCGATCGTTGTCTGAACATGCTTGCGCATCGCTTTCGAAAAAGTCCTGATCGTTCCCGTGATGCTCGCGACTTCAGGGATGACATTAAAGGTCGTCCCCCCCTGGATCTTTGTCACGCTGAGGGTCACAGGCTCCTTGTTTTTCATAAGCGATTGATGGAACGCTTGGATCGTCGTGGTTATTTCCGCCACCGCGTTTAGGGGGTTGATCGCTTTTTCGGGATAGGCGGCATGGCCGCCTTGTCCGTGCACCACCGCATCAAAAATGTCAACCGATGCCATCGCCGCTCCTTTTTTTGCCGCAATGTGACCCATGGGAACATCGGGGGACAGATGCAAAGCAAACACATAATCAAACGATGCCATCGTGGCGTGATCTTTGATTTTTGACGCACCGCCCGGCAAAGGGCCTTCCTCCGCTTCCTGGAAAATACCGATCACACGGCCGGACCACTGTTCGCGATGCTCATGCAAATACCTGAGCGTCACCAGCAACATCGCCGTGTGTCCGTCATGCCCGCAGGCATGCATCTTACCCGTTTGTTCGGACCGGTAAAGAACATCGTTTTCCTCCGTGATGGGCAAGGCATCGAAATCAGCCCGCAGACCGATCGTGGATCCTTCTTCGTTATCAAGCGTGACGAGCAGGGAATGAACACCCACGTTTTCAATGGCTTCGATGCCATAATCAAGGAGTTCATCGCGGATTTTGGCAGATGTCCAGGCGCAGTCAAAACCGGTCTCAGGGTGTTTGTGAAACATCCTTCTCAGACGTTTCAATTCTTTGATATGTTTTTCTTTTTCGTCAATGTCAATCATGTTGGTGATTTCCTTTGCGATCTTCCCTCTCGCCGAATGCGATCATGCGTCTTGACACAGTGAATCCGGTCATGCCGATAATCACGGCAATGCCAAATTGCCAATAATGGGAGAGGAAATACGGCACGATGTTTTTATAAATCGGTGTTTGTTCGGAAAAAGTCGCTGCGCTCGCGGGATCCTTGATCTCAAGCAATATACCCAACGTCGAAGCGATGACCAACCCGATGATGACCATGTAAGAAAGTTTAGGCCAGTGGTTGAGCACATAATCGATCAACCGGGAAAAAAACAAAATGCCTAATGCCACACCCAAACCAAAGGCGCTGATCACATAAAAATTATAATTAAACATGGTAAAATCAAACACATTGCCGATGACATTTGTGATAATCGCCGTGTAATAACCGAACGCCAAAAGCAATGCAGAACCCGAGATCCCGGGAACGAGCATCGTCATGGCACCGAGCATGCCCAATGCCATAATCAAAAAGAAGTTGAAGACATTCATCTCGAATATCGCAACCATCTGCATAGACGCTGTTTTTTGCCAGATCAAAAACCCTGTCAAAAACAAAAAACCCAAAATCATCGGACTCCACTGTTTCATACCTGTATGTCGTCGGCCCGTTCTTTTCATCAGACCGGGAAGACCCCCAAGCAACAGACCAACAAAAAAGATAAGCGTGTAAAGCGAGTTTTCACGCATGAACCAACCGAAA
>JAGYMP010000349.1 GCA_018400565.1 Bacilli bacterium
AACATCCGCGTCCACCTCTTTTCTTCCATTTGATTATACCTTATACACTTCTATATTTCAAAATATATCCCAAATAACATGTCGGTTCCGGCTTACAAGCATTCAATTATATGACAAGCGGTAGGGGATTAAATAAAATCAAAAAATTGTGTAGGATAATCGAACATAGATTCAATCACCTATCACAGATTATCATTGCGATAACGAATTTGTCTAACCGTTGCGTGCACGAATTTGTCTAACCGTTGCGTGCACATTGAAGGGACTTGCTATGGTTTTTTTATACTTAGCGGACGTTTCATCATCACACTGCTGTTGATTTATTTTTTGAAGGTGTGCCTTCAATCAAAAAGGTGCGTCGGTTTTCGCCAAAACTGTTTACGATGCAATCATGACGGAAAACGATCATTCATAAAACAAGAACCTCCACTTATAAAACGCCAATGGCTGTCATATTCATTTGTTGATACCATGAAATGGGCACTTATGGTTTTGTGATATCCCTTGCTTTTTTCTCTCCCCCTTATTGAGTTTTTCATTCGTTTGGACTACACTGAAGATAAAGGGGGCTGACTCATGGATGAAAAAACAAAAGGAATCATGAGGGCAGTGATTGTCGCCGTCGTGTTGGTGTTTTTATCCGTCATCGCCGGTTCAGTGACCGCCATCTTTTCAAAAAATCCCTGGAACGGTCTTGTTGTTACCATCGTTATATTGATTGTTTCGGGGCTTGTCATGATCGGTTTGCTCGTCCTGGGAATAATCCGCTACAAAAAGCGTGAATCCCAATTCGGTTTGGGTTTGTTTTATGGCAGTTCGGGGGTTTTCCTCTTCCTGCTATTTATGTTTGTTTTTATCATGCTTTACGATATGTTATTTATGATATAATTCGTTCATACTTGAAATTAGTCGATTATTTTAATAAATCAACTCATTATTCACATTAAGCACCTAAGGATTTTTTATAGCCTTGGATGCTTTTTATTAGTATGTCAAATACCGATTAATCAATAAGAAGGATGGTGTGTGAACGTTAACCCTATGGAAAAATAGATTCAGTGACATCCATGTTTTTTGTTTTTCTATATTTAGGTAAATACCCACAATTTGATTATAATGGTATATTATTAAAATATGTCAAAAAAAATCGTTATGCTATAATGCAAATGAAAACACATTTTAACTACTCACATGGGGGAAAATATGGATAATTTCATTTCGCTATCAATTATTGTTTTGTTTTTGATCGGCATTATCATTGTGGGAGCTATCGCGGCCAAAAAAACCAAAGATTCCGATGGTTACATGGTCGCCAACCGAAACATGGGCTTCTTTTTGATCGTCGGAACATTGTTTGCGACATTCTGGGGCGGCGGAACCGTCCTCGGAGGCAGTGGTGCCGCATACAATGATGGGATCATGGGTGTGATTGAAGATCCGTTTGCGGCCGGCCTGGCATTGATTCTGGTTGGTGTGTTCTTCGTCAAAACACTCAGAAAACTGAATCTGACATCCATCGGCGAGCTCTACAGCAGACGCTACAGCAGAAATGTCAGTTACAGTGCAAATGCTTTGATGATCCCGACTTATATCATTTGGACAGCCGTTCAGTTGCTGGCAATCGGAAAGATCGCGGAAGCCTTGTTCGGCGTCAACTTCCTTCTCGCATTTTTATTGGCAGCCGTCGTTGTCGTGCTATATACATTCTTGGGTGGCCTTCTCGCCGTCGTTTGGACGGATGCCGTCCAGATGATTATTATTTTTATCGGCCTTGTCGTCATGGTCATCATGGGCGTGAGCGCCGTCGGCGGTTTTCAGGCAATCAGCACTAACACCCCCGAACACTTCTGGGATTTCTTCCCGAATGATGACAACGGTGTCGGTTGGATCGCATATATCGCGATGTGGGCCGGCATGGCTCTCGGGAACATCCCCTCGCCGGACATCGCGCAGCGCTCATTCGTCGCAAAAGACGCGAAAACCGCACAAAATGGGATGGTCACCGCCGGTCTCATGTATTGGACAGTCGGCCTTATTCCTGTTTTACTCGCATTGATCGGCATCACCATGGTCAACAAAGGAATGTTGGATCCAGGTACTACCGCCGCAATCAGCAGTGACAGCGAATTGTTGATTCCGCTTTTGGCTAAAGAATTACTCGGACCTGTCGGACTCGGTATCTTTGCCGCAAGTTTGATTGCGGCTGTGTTATCGAGTGCCTCGACGAGTTTGTTTGCGACCGCAGTATTAATATCAAACGATATTTACAAGCCGGTGGTCATGAAAGACAGAAAAGAAGAGGATCTTGACAAAGACGAAAAAGAAAAACGTGATAAGCGACTAGTTCTCGTCACAAGAATCAGTGTTTTTCTCGTCGGGGTACTCGCCGTGTTGATCGGTCTCGTCACAACGGATATTTATGACTTGACTATCTTTGCATTCACACTCTTGTTCGGTATTTTGTTCTTCCCGTTCATCTTTGCACTGAAATCAAAGCGCGTCAATTCTTATGGAGCTCTTGCGGGCATGGTCATGGGACTGCTCATCAACGTGATCGGTGCGATTGCCCAAGGAACCATCATTCCCGAACCCTGGGAATTTTACACGCTCGTGCCGGCATTCGCCAACTTTATCACCATCATCATCGTCACCTATTTCACCAGACACATCGATCCGCCAAAATTATTGGAAGAACAGAAGTAGTCTTTATGGAAGAAAAAGGAAATGGCATTTTTTAGCCATTTCCTTTTTTGTATTTACTTATTTCCGAAACGATGAGTTGATACAATTCATCATCTGAAAGATATCGTTTGAAGTCAAAAAAATTGCAGTATTTACCGACCAGGTCATATTTAATACCGCGGAATGTTTTCAAAAAAGCTGAGAGACAAGCTATATAATCATCTGCTTCGGGATCGTCGTTATCATCCATCGGCACGAATGTCAGCCGAGGATAATAACCACAGCTCATCAAATAACACATTTTCTTTTTCTCCAAGCTGTTGGAGACAAACATGTGTTTGTGATACCGCATGAAAACAATCATCAAATCTTTGCGGTATTCCAGATAATAAACGTTCTTTTCCTCTTTGTCGGGGATGAAGTAGCTTGATGTTTCTTCCGGATCATAATAATATTCTCCAAATTCTTTTGTAAAACGATTCAACGGATAAAGCACACTCAAGATATTTCGTCTGATTTTGCTGATGGAAATCAGTGAAACATCCGTATCATCCGAGATGGTCCTAAGTGTCTTCTCGCTGATAATACCCCGGATGATTTTCTCCCAAATACTCTCGGGTAATTTGGTTGAATCCAGGATACTCTGGGAATAAGTTGTGAACGAATGTCCGCAATCAAGACACACAAACCGTTGTCTTGAGCGATATTTACCATTTTTATTGAGAATCTCACTGCCACATTTGGGACATGTGACATCCCAGAGCATCACCAATTCATTACGTAATATATTCACATCTTTTCACAACCTTCTGCCATGATTATACCACAAATCAACAGATTGATTATAATGAAAAGTCGTCGCTATCAACAGTTTGCTTATAATGTATACCGATATGTCATTTCATTGTACCATATCATTGGTATAATAAAAATAGAAGCGCTATCATAACAATCAACGGGAAAGGAAATCATACATGAAAGTCGTTATCGCACTGGGTGGGAACGCTTTGGGAAAAACACCCGAGGAACAATTGAAACTTGTTAAAAAAACCGTCATTCCGATCGTCGATCTTATCGAAGAAGGCAATGAAGTCATACTTGCACACGGAAACGGACCGCAAGTCGGCATGATTAACAAGGGAATGCAGGCAGTCAATATGCCTTTCCCTGAATGCGGCGCCATGAGTCAGGGTTACATCGGCTATCATCTCCAAAATGCGATCAAAAATGAGTTGATGGACCGTGGCATCAATAAAAATGTCGTCACATTAATCACACAAGTCGAAGTCGACAAAGACGATCCGGGTTTCGCGGATCCCTCAAAACCGATCGGTGAGTTTATGAGCAAGGAACAAGCTGACAAACTCGCCAAAGAAAATGGTTATCAGATGGTCGAGGATTCCGGCCGCGGTTACCGCCGTGTCGTCCCAAGCCCGAAACCGGTCGACATCGCTGAGAAAGACGTCGTCAATCAATTGGTCAACAACGACAACATCGTCATCACCGTCGGCGGCGGAGGCATCCCCGTCATCAAAAATGCAGGTTATCACGGCGTACCGGCCGTCATCGACAAAGATTTCGCTTCTGCAAAGCTTGCTGAATTGGTGAATGCGGACGCTTTATGTATCTTAACGGCAGTCGATCACGTGGCCATCCGGTTTGGAAAACCCGATCAAGAAGACTTAAAGGAAGTATCCGTTGCACGCATGAAACGACTCGCCAAAGAGAATCATTTCGCCAAGGGAAGCATGCTCCCGAAAGTCGAAGCATCGATCGCTTTCGTCGAAGCAACTGACAAAGTCGCTATCATCGCTTCTTTGGAACACGCCAAAGAAGCATTAGCTTTCAAAACAGGGACCATCATCAAAAAACAATAATCACCAAGAAAGGAGAATCATTTCATGAAACAACCAAGCACAACCGCCACAAACTTAAACAAAAAAAATTTGAAACACATGGTCTCCATGAAGGACTTCAACAAAGAAGAAATCGATAAGATGTTCGAGCTCATGGACATGCTCAAACAAGC
>JAGYMP010000350.1 GCA_018400565.1 Bacilli bacterium
CTCTTCATGGACGATTTTGATATTCTTGTTCGTTTTGAGTGCATCTGTGACATAAGCCGAGAACCGTTCCCGGCCAACGGCAAGTGCGCCCCCGGCAGGAACCGCGGTCGCTTCGGCGGATCGCATGATCAATGAGTCAAGAATCTTCAGTTCATCCTTCAGAAGCCCTGCGGCATTGCGCATCGATTTGCTTCTGAACGAATTCGAACACACCAGTTCGGCAAAATGGTCGCTTTGGTGCGCCGGCGATTTTTTGTTTGGTTTCATCTCGTGCAGGATGACAGAAAAACCGCGTTCGGCTAATTGATAAGCTGCTTCCGAGCCCGCGAGCCCGGCGCCGATGACATGAACATCAGGCATGTTGGCCACGTCTCCCCGTTTTGATGACGACGGGTGTCATGCGAGCAGGAATTGCCGTATCTTCGACGCAGTGGTTTTCATCCGAAATGAGATCGTCATACTTCCCTTCGGGCAAGTCGGACCCGACACTGCAGGTTTCATTTCCGAAATTAAAGAATGCCTCGATCTTGTCCTGAACACCTGTGATCGTAAGATGAATGACGTCTTTGCCTTTGATTTCATAGACGAAGGCGCCGTTTGCGAACAGATCCTCTTTTTTAAGACGGGTGAGTTTTTTGATTAAGGGGCGGATGTCCCCGTTTCTTTGGATGGGATCTTTTTCGAAGAGACCGGGTCTTCTGTCCGAAAGATATTCCTGTCCCGCATAAAGGAAAGCGGCTCCTTTTTGCAAGAACATGAATGTCGTCCATGTGATGATTTTTTCCTTGTTCAGATTCAAAACATCCGCGATGCGGGGTTGATCGTGGTTTTCCAAAAAACGGATTTTCACATAATTTTCCGGATAGATCCCATCTTGTTCATTTAGGCGTTCGACATACCGCTTCAACGAAATTTTACCATGCCAGTATCCTTTCAGAAAAGGGAAAAGATCATAATCATAGGTCATGTCAAAGACTTGGAAAATTTCGCCTTCGGACGCACATGCGTATCCCATGTCACGGATGTGCTTGCAGAAGTGTGTCTCCACGGTCTCGGCAAGCCAGATGACATCGTTGTTGATTTCAGAAACGGCATGTCTCGCGCGTTCCCAAAAGTCGAGCGGAACCAAAGAAGCCACATCAGACCGGAACCCGTCTACCCCCATCTTGGCATAGCCGGTTAGGACATCGATCATCTCATCCCAAAGAGCGGGATGTCCATAATCAAGGTCGACGATGTCCCACCAATCGCCGACACGACCGGAAAGTTCGCCGTTTTCATTTCTGTGGAACCATTCGGGATGGTTTTCCAGCAACAACGAATCCCATGAAGTATGGTTAAAAACGATGTCCATCATGATTTTCATCCCGCGTTGATGCGCTTCTCCAATCAACGTTTTAAAATCATCCATCGTACCGAGATCAGGCGATATTTTCCTGTAGTCCCTGATCGCATACGGACTTCCCATCGTGCCTTTGCGGCGTTTCTCGCCGATGGGATGAACCGGCAAAAGGTAAAGGATATCCGTACCCAGGTCTTTGATACGGTCCAAATCGGCAATCAAAGCCTTGAATGTGCCGTCTTTGGTATGGTTGCGGACAAAAACCTGATACATGGTTCGTTTTCTGAGATCGGTCGGGGTTGTTTTCATGGCTCTATCATTCCTTTGCATCAATTCAAGTGTACCGTAAACATCCTTGTTTGTCCAGCATCGCATCCGCAAGTTTTTTGATTTTTTTGTCTTTCCCTTTCTGCCGGCCGCCTTTTAAGGTATAATGGGAACACGGTAAGGAAAGGATGTGGTTTT
>JAGYMP010000351.1 GCA_018400565.1 Bacilli bacterium
CAATGAGGCAACGACCATGACAATGGTTTCTGTTGTTCCTTTTATAAGAAGCTCAGCGTAAACCATCGGTATCACCTTCTTTAGGGAATGACTGCGTGATTTCTTTGGTGATGGCATGGGTTTCCCCGCATGCAACGATTTTACCGTTTTCAATAAGGGCGGTGCGATCACAAAGAGCATCAATCACATTTAGATCGTGGGAGATCACCACGATGGTCAAATCACCTTGTTGATGGAGTTTCTTTAACAGAGTGACCAATTCCATCGTTGTGAATGTATCCAGCGCACTCGTCGGCTCATCCAAAAACAACACTTTCGGATTTCCTGCCAGTGCCCTGGCGATTGCGACACGTTGTTTTTGGCCGCCGGACAATTCGGAAGGATAATGATTTTTGAGCTCGTCGATGCCGATGGTTCTTAATAAATGATTGACCGTTTCATTGATGAATCTATGACTGTTATGGCGGATGACAAGCGGCAGCGCGATGTTGTCAAAAACGTTTTTTTGCATGAGGAGCGGATACCCTTGGTAAACAATGCCGATCTGCCGGAAAAATATTTGTTTGGGCATTTTTCGGACTGGTTGCCCGGAAAAATAATATTCACCGGAATCCGGCAGTACATGTTTGGTCATGACATTGAGAAGCGTGGTTTTCCCCGCTCCGCTTCTTCCGATGATGCCAAACACGGAATCCTCATGAATTTTCAGATTGATGTTCGTAAGCGAAAAAGAAGACGGCTTCTTTTTCTCAAACGATTTGTTGATGGATTTGAGGTGAATCATCGATAACCATTCCTTTGCATTAAAAAAGACGTGCTCCGGCATATCGAGCACGTCATAATAAATATAAAAAAGACAGATGTTCGAGTACGCCATAAAGGGTAATACTCTATTGCTGTAACGGGCAATCCCGGCGCAGCCTAGCCACTAAGCTCGGTGCGCGACTCTGAGATCATCAACAGTGCTTAATCCCTTTACCTGCTTTCACCTAATCAGGCTCTCTGTCAAAAGCTTTCAGCATTGTCTATTCTCTTCGGTGTCATTCGATTCGATTTGTGTACCATTATATATAAAGAAAACGGTATTTGCAAGGTTTATAAAGACATTTCCGCTTGTAAACGTTTTCGCCGCGAAGTATAGGAGAATCGTTTCCCTGTATGAGGCATGTCATGATTGAAGGTGTGTTCAGGCATCCGAAGGATAAAGAAGACATCGTCACATTGATCATGCCATCATTTTATGGGTCCAATGGTTTATATGACTGTTTCTTTATGCAACATGACGGACAGCAAAGGCGAGATTCATACGGTTTATTCTCAAAACACTGTGTGGATAATATACGAAGGATCATTAAGTGGTTGATTTACATATGATTTCGAATGAACGTTTTCACGAACTTTCGCTTCATCATTGATTGTCCGGTTTATTATACCCCTGAAGCTTGCATGACGTTTTGGCATATTGATCCAGTAAAAAACGTCGGAGTTCTTCTTTCTTTTTCGCATGTTCTGCTTTCATTTTATAAAGATGTTCGTCTGCCATTCCGAGCAAAGAAGAAATTGATTCGTCCGTATCGGGTGTTTTGTATTCGATGCCATAGGAAAACCCGATGTTCTCTTTCATGTTTCGGGAATGGCAAAGTTGTTTTAGATCGTCAATCATGTGTTGGATTTCTTTGGATGATTTATGTTGCGGCAACAAAAGGAATTCGTCGCCTCCGAGACGGATAGTGAGTGTGTTTCGATATTTTTCCGCGATGTTCGTCATCGCACTCGCAAAACGT
>JAGYMP010000352.1 GCA_018400565.1 Bacilli bacterium
TGAGATTGACGGGTTTGATTACCATTTTTTGACCGAGGAAGAATTCAAAAATAAGAAAGAAAAAGGTTATTTTGTCGAAACGGCCTTTTACAACAACCATCATTACGGGACACCGTATGAAGAGTTGTCCGATGATAAATTAATCATATTGGAACCAAACGGACTCGAGTCATTCCTCAGGATTCCTGGGCTGCTTGTCGTGGCCATCTATTTACAGACAAGTGAGGAAGTTCGCATTCAAAGGATGCAAGATCGCAACGATCCGGAGGCATTGATCCGGCGACGTATTGAATGTGACAGGGAGGAATTCGATCCGGACAAAATTGAGGGTCTCGATCTTGTGATTGACACAACGAACATCAACTTGTCTGATCTGGCGGATAAGATTTATAAGGATTATTATGCCATTCTAAAAGAGAAGAAGCATTTCCCCGGACAACTTTCTCTTTTTGGCAAACACGGTGACATCGATGGGTGAAATCAGAGAAGCGACACGCGATGATGTGACTGACATCCTGAATCTCATCAAAGGGATCGCAGCCTATGAAAAAATGGCGGATATGGTGGAAGCGGATGAGGCCACGCTTGAACGTTCTTTGTTTGACGAGAGGATGGCACGTGTCCTTTTGGCCGAGGAGAACGGTTCGGTCATTGGATTTGCATTGTATTTTTTTAATTTTTCCACCTTCAAAGGACGGAAGGGGCTTTATCTCGAGGATTTATTCGTATATCCCGAACACCGCGGCAAAGGCTACGGGAAAAGATTGTTTGAACGGATCAAACAAACCGCAAAAGAAGAACATTGCGGAAGAATGGAATGGGTCTGTCTGGACTGGAACAAGCCCGCTTTGGATTTTTATGCGCGATACGGCGCCGAAATTCTTGATAAATGGCGGGTTTTGAGACTCAGTGAGGAGGATTTGACATAAATAAGCATAACGATGGCATCATCATTAGTTTTTTGATAGAATGATAATGTAAAATGATTGAGATAGGAGGAGACATTCATGCCTGTAAAAGTAACCACAGAAAATTTTGAAGAAGAAGTTTTGAAATCGGATGTTCCGGTCATTGTTGATTTTTGGGCCCAGTGGTGCCGTCCGTGTTTGATGCTCGGACCCATCATCGAAGAAATCGCCGAAGACTATGACGGAAAAATCAAAGTAGCGAAAGTCAACGTTGACGAGCAAGGAGAACTCGCCAATCGTTTCCGTATATCAAGCATTCCCACGGTCATGCTCTTCAAGGACGGAAGTCCCGCGAGCCAAGTGATCGGGCTGTTGCGCAAAGACGATCTAATCAAGCGATTGGGGATATGACATGACGGATGTATTGGTTGTCGGCGGAGGGCCTGCGGGCGTTTCCGCCGCCATTTATTTGAAACGGTATCGCAAGGATGCATCCATCGTCATGAAAGACAGGGGTACGCTTGGCACAGCCGGAACCATTGAGAACTATTATGGGTTTCCCGAACCGATCGACGCAGCCGATCTTTTCGATCTCGGCATCAAACAGGCCAAGAACATGGACATTCCCGTTTATGAGGAAGAAGTGCTGAACATCGAATCATCATTATCCGGTGATTTCACGGTGAAGACCACCGAAGGGAACCACAAGGCACGCGCGGTTTTGCTTGCGACGGGATCGAACCGTGCGAGACTCCGCATCGAAGGTTTCAACACATACGAGGGCAAAGGCATTTCGCATTGCGCAGTATGTGACGGATTCATTTACCGTGACAAACAAATCGGCATCGTCGGCAGCGAAAAATACATGGCCGAGGAATTCGATGTCTTGAAAAACTTTTCGGACAAGATCACCGTTTTCACGAACGGTGATGAACTCGCTGTCGACGTGGATGCCGAAACAATCGTTGGAGAACCGCTCACGAAAATCACGGGTGACGAAAAGATTCGTGCGGTCCATACCGAAAAAGGATCCCATGACGTTGATGCCTTATTTATTGCGACAGGGACACCGTCGGCCACGGATTTTGCGCTTAAGATGGGGGCTTTTGTTGAAAAGAACCATATCGTCGTCGACGATGATTTCATGACAAACATCCCCGGGCTTTTCGCTGCGGGGGATTGCATCGGCGGATGGCTTCAGATATCAAAAGCCGTCTATGACGGAGGGATGGCCGCCACCGCCATCAACAAATATCTGCGGCAGAAAAAGCAATGACACACATTTTATGTCATGCCATCCAAACATAAAGCATACCCGGGAGGTATGCTTCTTTTTTATGAAAAAACCGGGGATGACCTACGGTTTTGATAAACTCACATTTGTTTTTCCATATAAACATGATCGATGCCGGCTTCCTTGAAAATGTCCCCCTTGGGAACATAACCGAGTCTTTCATAGACTTCTTTCACATAAAGCTGTGCGTGCAATGTCAATAACGGGATGTGGTGTTTGCGGGCATAGATTTCGATGCTTTCCATTATCGCCCGGGCCACGCCTTGCTTTCGATACGGCTCCAAAGTGGCCACCCTGCCGACTTTATTTTTGTGAAGTCTTGCGGACCCCGCGGGTTTACCGTCGAAATAAGCGACGAACAACACGCACTCATGGTCGAGGCCGTCGAATTCGATTGCCCAGTCGATGGCCTGTTCAATGATGAAGACTTTTCCGCGGACCATGACATGATCCATGATTTCTTTTTGTGTTTCGGCGATTTTTGCGACTATCTCATGATTTGGCATGTTGATCCCACCCATTGTCATGTGCTTCTTTTATTATGCCATTGATGGCTGGTTTTTTCAATGTCGGGAACGATAAATTTTAATTGTCGTGCGACCACGGCCGGCGTCACGGAAAACCTTACGGACATGCTTTGTGTCCGCAAGGGCTTGTGTCCATGCCAAAAGAAATCGCATCACGGGGAAAAACGGGCAAAAGTCTTCTTGGGAAGGCTTTTTTTTATGTTATAATTATACTGAGAAGAATGAATTGTAAACATGGAGGTAAAATCATGGGAACAATCGAATCAAA
>JAGYMP010000353.1 GCA_018400565.1 Bacilli bacterium
ATTATACTAAATCAATCATCAAAAAGCACCCATATACAGCCAAAAAAAGGAGGAAATTTTCCACAAATGTGGATAACTTCTTTCACCCTTTGACAATATACAAAAAAAGCCTGTGATTTCTCACAGACTTTTTCAGTGCCTTCCGTTTCGCCCTTTCTTTTTATTTGTCAATAACTTCGCTTCCGAGGATATCCGGACTTTTCACATGTTTGATGGATGTTTTCTCCAACAATCTCCGGAATACGGTCAGGAAGATAAACGAGAACAAACTCATGACGATGCCGATCAGATAACCGCCCATGCCGAACGTGAGACCGATCATCGATGCCAGCCACAATGTTGCGGCCGTCGTGAGACCGTAAATCCCGCTTTGTGTTTTCAAAATCGTACCGGCGCCCAAAAAGCCAACGCCCGTCACGACCTGTGCAATGACACGTTGGCGTTGAAGGACAACTTCAAATTCCCCGGCATGCTCCTCGGCCAGAGCCAATGCATCCAAATAAAGGGCATCCTGCAATATCGCGATGCCACAAGCTCCGAAAGCCACCATCAAATGAGTGGTCACACCGGCAATCTTTTGTCGCATCTGACGTTCGATACCGATCAAACCGACAAATAACATCGTAAGGCCCATTCTCAGGATCATTTCCCAGACACTGGGTCCGGTTTCCAAAAAATTGATGAACACGTCCATAACATTCGTCCTCTCTTATTCCAACGCATCACATGCGTAAGCGTTTTCTTTAATTAGTTATTATACCAAAATTCCTGCTCTCTGGCAAGGGGTGAACGCCGAATGACGCGAATATAAGTTAAATTAAGAATGATAGTGGGTCTATCAGAAACAATGGGCGGATGACCATGTCTGTTAATTAACTCCCCAAAAACCTATCACTCTTTACGATCAATTTCGTTGCGATCGGGGTTGACGTGTATCATACAATGTTTGACATCGGGATATCGTGTTTCAAGGTCATCATGGATATACTCTGCGATTTCATGTGCCCTTTCAAGTGTCAGATCGTGTCTGAGGCTGATTTCAAGATCGATGAAATACTTCCTGCCGAACATGCGCATCTTGATATCATCGACATGATGAACCTGGTCATAAGCAGTCACAACCTGTTTGATTTCATCCACGAGTTCAGGATCCGCCGATTGATCGACCACCTGAGAAAAACCGGCCCGGATGACCATGAATCCGACTCGAAAAACAAACAATGCGATGACAAGCGATGCAAACGGTTCTAAATACGAAAAGCCGAGCTGTGCACCGCCGATGCCGATTGCGGCCCCGAGACTCGCCAGTTCGTCTGAGCGGTGATCGTAAGCCATGGCTTCCAAAGCCTGTGAGCGCGCTTTATCGGCTTTAACTTTGGTGATTCGATACATTATTTCCTTGATGATGATGACCGACAAAGCGACGATAAGCGTCGCTAACGACGGCACAGTCAACATTTCGTTTTCGAAAAAATAACCGTAAAGCCGTTCGACGGCTGTTTTGGCGATTTCGAACGCTGTGATGATGATGGCGATCCCCAAAAACACGGATACCATGCTGTCGATTTTCTCGTGGCCGTACGGATGGTCTTCGTCCTTGGCCTTCCGGGAAAATTTACCCGAGATCAACACAACCAGATTGGTCAGAGCATCACTAATGGAATTCACGGCATCACTGATCAACGCAAAGGATTGTCCGATGATGCCAAAGGCGATCTTCACGCCCGCCAAACCGGCATTGGCAGCCATCATCCAGATTGATGTCCGCACAATGATTTTTTCTTCGTCTTTTTCCTTCATGTTTTCCTTCATGGTTTAACTCCTAAACAAAAGAACGAGCGAAACCCGTCCTTCTGTGAAATAATTTATTCCTCGTCAAGATTGTCAAACACTTGATTGTCATAAAGCGCATATATTTCGTCAAACAGTGTCATCAAGCGTGTTTCGTCGATCGCGGCATATGATGATGTCTCATTCACGAGCGTGCCCGCTTTCAAATCATCGATGACAAGCATGTTGAGATAGCCCTGGACAAACAACGATCTGAAAGATTCGGTCACAAATGCGTCTCTTACGTCATCCAATTCCTCAGGGACTTCGGGGACCTCAAAACCATATATGGCTTCGATAAGTTCCGGGTTTTCATCAACAATCTCGGTGAAATCGGCTCGCGTCATCAAAATCAACTGTTCGAGCGTAAGTTTGTCGGAAACATTGACGAATCCTTCGTCAAACAAAGGATTTTGTTCATCATCATATGACATGATAAACGTGGCAGAGGGGCGTTCGAACATATTGCCTTTTTCAACTCGGATGAGATGATTCCCAAATACTGTCTTAACCAGTTCTGTTGAAAGCATGCTGTCTTTGTCTTCATTTATAGGCAAACGATAGAAATGGTACATCGTTTCAAGCGCCTCGACAAAAGCGGAATCGAAACTACCCTGTGCTTTCGCATAGGTGAGCGAAGTCGACCGGGTCAGATTTTCTCTTTTGACCATGAATCCATACCGCTTGAAAGGTCCGAAATCCGCATCATTCAAACTGACTTCGTCATACATTTCCACAAAATCAAACAACGTGTGTCCGTCATCCAGATAGTTTCGGATGGCAATCTCAAATGCGGCCAATTTGTTTTCGTAGGCCGTCACGTCATCCAAGCCCTCAACAAATGACTCCCGGTCATCGGGTGTGCCGTCTTCGTCGCGGTCAACGTAAATTAACAGATGGGTGACATCAAGATTGAAGTAATGATTGTAATTCTTTTCAATCAACGGGTAAAGGTAATCGGACAGGACAGCATGATCATCGGCCATCATGTCTTCGAAAATCAAATAAGGCTGCAAAACGGATTTGACGTAATATTCTTTGATCATGTCGTCTTTGCTTTTCGCACCGTAGGCAAGGTAGAGATATTCACCGAATGTGTAATGCAAAACAAGTTGGCTCTCGCCGAACTGCGTTTCGAGCTGGTCAAGCAAATCCCTGTGTTCATCCATTTTTTCGCCGGCGGATTCAAAATCGCATGTGTCTTCGCCGGGACAATAGACATCAGTGAAATACGTGTCCATCAGCAACGGATCGATCGCGGCGTAAATCGTATACAATGCGGCGTTCTTTTCCATGGCTTGGGCGAAAAAATCATCGGCGGTGATGGTCACGTCATCATAGGTGGCGACGATCGATTCGTGACCCGTTTCGGTGTTTTCATAATCCGCATCATAACGTTGATAATCGATGCCGAGATAATAATCATTGATCGTGAAGCCGTGATCGCTTCTTAATTCGGCCATGCGCTGTGCGATAAATTGATCGGTCA
>JAGYMP010000354.1 GCA_018400565.1 Bacilli bacterium
ATAATCATTTTCTTTGCCGGCATAAACCAAAATGTAAAGAAGACGGATCACAGCTTCGTCACTCATGTCATCACGTAAAATTTGCGATGCACGGATGGCGTCTTCGCGGCTGAAATACTCTTTCAGGTAATGAAGAATGACTTCTTCGGAATATTTCGTCTCGAATTCCTCGTAAAATGCTTTTTGGAGGGATTTGTCGTTAATCTCGGCGTTTTCTTTGAGATACTGATCCCGAACCCTGCGATATGTCCCGCGAGGTGTGTAGAGCGAAGGATTCGCAATTTGGCCGATCGTGTTAAGTCTTATCATCGGTTCTATCACTTGGTCAGCCTTATGGGGCTTTCCTTTTTTTACCTGATCGGCATAATAATATAAGATGCGGTTCAACTTGCCGATGACATTTTTATCGTCGTTGAGCAAAAATTTGATTTTCGCAATCGTTGTGTTGACGTAGACATTATTCTTCTCATCGATTTCATCGATGATGTCAGACAGGGAGTGATAGATGTCGATCATATCATCGATCTGTTTGTTTGCTTTGACGCGGGCAAGTTCAACATTGTGGTTGCTCCTGGGGAGAAACTCCTTCGCCACAGCTTCCATGATTGTCGGGTCCTGTTGAAAAGTTTCGAGGTTCTTGATGATTTCTGCTTTGTATTTTGCGATGTTATCGGATGTTTTCAAACGTCTGTACGCTTTGTCCGCAAGTTCAGTCTTATAACTAATCAGGAGATGGATCAAATCTTTAATGTTCGCTTGATCGACGATCGATTTGATGTAACTTTTCATCCGTGAATCGATCTTCCGGATCTCACGGATGAAAGCGATGGTGTTTTTATAAACTTGATCGATGACCATGGCGTATTCGCCGTTGTCTTGTGTCAAAAGCGTGTAAGCCGTGTAAATGTAACCGCGGAATTCATGATTTTCATCATCATATCCATAGAAATCGTCTTGGGTTATGTTCTTGATGGCCTCGATGATGGTAATCGCATAATCGCGGAAATTAAGGATTTCTTCGTAATCATTGGTCACATCGATATCAATCCATCCGCACTCTTCCATGCGCCGGATGATGTGATTCGCCTTTTCACGCAGGCTTGCTTCCTGTTCGAATTCTTCTTCGTCTTCGGCAAGGTCGGTGTAAAGATCGAGGTATTCCTGAATCGCATCGACGGCAATACCGCGGTCCATGCCCAGGATCGAACCTTGTTCGTAAGTTTTAAAGACCTCCATCAAACATGCAACATATAACTTATGGTTTTTGCTTGATAAAAGACTGAAGAAATTATTCGGCATGATATCAAAAAGTTCCATGTCTCATCATCCTTTCAACGATGGTCCGGTTTGTTGTAATCAAAGGTTCCCCGGGCAAATTCCGACAGCGTGTTCTCAATGGAATTCCAGTCTTTGCGGAAGTTTTCAAGATGTCTGACCCCGTCACCGGTAATGCTATAATACCGTCGTTTCATGCCTTTTTCGCTTGAACCCTCATATGAATTGATTTTACCA
>JAGYMP010000355.1 GCA_018400565.1 Bacilli bacterium
CTGAACGAACCACGTTTGCTTATGCTTGATGAACCGTTTGCAAACCTTGACAAAAATGCCACAAAAATGATGGTATCGTTGTTGAAGAAGCGAAGCAAAAAAACACTTGTGATTGTTTCAACCCACCAAAGCGGAAAGATACACACAAAATTCAAACGCAACTATCATTTGCAGGGCGGTCGTTTAATTGATGAGCCGAAGGATTGAATTGCACGGACACATTTTTTTGAATCAACGCATGATCATAATGGTATTCATCATGTATGTGCTTTTAATCGGATCCATGTTTTATCACTCCCATGCATATGACGGAATGGCTTATATGCAAATGTATCAAGAAACGTTCGAACGAGTATTCATTGCGCAAACATTACAGATCATGCGTCTGGAAAGCGTGCTCTTTGGTGTGTTGATATTCATGAACAAAAATATCGACCCTCATCTGCGTGTGGCCAGTTTCACTGTGATTGACCGCAGAAGCAAATGTGCCTCTGTCTTATCTGTAATCATCGTTTTTTTGACAAGCTGTCTTTTGTTTTTATCGGGGACCATGTTGCTTTATCTTATTTTCACATATGGTTTTACACCTTATGAGATACCGTTTACCTTGTTGGTTGAATGGGGCATCAACATGATAAGCATTTTTATGTTTTATGCTTTGCTTCAGGGGATCGTAACGCTTTTGCTCAGTCATTCCACGGCAACGGTGATCCCATTGGGGATCTATTGGTTTGCCGAACTCAACAGTCATCATTTGATCGACCTGCACGTCAGTGGATTGAAGATATTTTATCAATATGTTCCCCATTCCACAGTTACCGACACGAAGGTTTTCGTCAACGCTTCATTGGAACATAACATGATGATTATCGCTGTTATGTGTCTTATTTATCACATCATAAGCATGAAACGCCCGTTGGATTGATTCCGATGGGCGTTTAATCGTGAACATAATCGTTTTCAAAATAAATAAACCGTTGAAACTGTCGGTTGAAAGTGGTATAATTTTGAATATAAATATCTGAAGAATAACCACTTGATGACAAGGAGGAAACATATGTGCGGCATTGTCGGCTATCTTGGCCAGAAAAAAGCATCGGATGTGATCTTGTCCGGGCTGCATAAACTGGAATATCGCGGGTATGATTCCTGTGGGATCACATTTTATTCTGAAAAGAAAGATACCTTCATCACACATAAAGACCAGGGACGGGTCAGACACCTCGAAGATGATTTTGATTACAATCATGATAATCATCTTGCGATCGGTCATACACGTTGGGCCACCCATGGTGAACCGACACAACTCAATTCGCATCCACACCGCTCTGCTGATGGACGGTTTATCATCGTCCATAACGGTGTGATTGAAAATTACCATGAAATCAAAGTTAAATATCTTGATAACGTGACCTTCACAAGCGAGACCGACACCGAGGTCATCGTCAATTTAATTGAACATTTCAGTAAATCGCTTCAAATCAGTGAGGCTATTCGCAAAACCCTGTCCATCCTTGAAGGGTCTTATGCGCTTTTGATTTTGGACACAGAGCATACAAACCGCTTATATGCGGCAAAGAACAAATCACCGCTTTTGTTGGGTGTGGCCGAAAACGGCATGACCATGGCCAGCGATGTCATGGCGCTTGTCGGCCATGCAGATCATTATATTCCTTTGGAAGATAAAACCTATACTGAAATCACCGCTACCAACGATGGTTTTGTCTATGACATGGTCGATGTGATCGGAAAGCCGATTCAGACCAAAATGATTAAGATGGATCTCGTGACGGAGGAAATCGGTAAAGCCGGTTATGCCCACTACATGTTAAAGGAAATATGCGAACAGCCATCCGTTGTGCGTAAAATCATGAACCGATATTCAAAAAACGGTGTCTTTCATATCGATGAGAACATCATCCAAGCTTTATCGTCCGCGAGCAATATCCACATCATTGCCGCAGGGACAAGTATGCATGCCGGATTGATCGCCAAACACTATTTCGAGGTTTTGGCAGAAATTCCGACACAAGTGCACATCGCAAGTGAATTTGCTTATAATATGCCCCTGCTCGGTGAAGCCCCTTTTTTCATTTTGATTTCGCAATCAGGAGAGACTGCCGATCTGAGGGCTTGTCTCGTCAATTTGAAAGAAGCGCACCACCCCATGCTTACTGTCACCAATGTGGGAACATCGACATTGGCGCGTGAAGCCGATTACTCGCTTGAGATATTTGCAGGTCCGGAAATCGCCGTGGCCTCAACAAAAGCCTATGTCGGACAAGTCACGGTTCTTTTGATTCTCACTTTTCTTTTGTCGGATAAAAAGATGTTTGATTTAAACGCGGAACTTTCAAAAGCTGCCGTTTCCATGGAAGCGATCATCGATAACCGCGATTATGTGAGGCAATTGGTCAAAGACCGGATCATCAAAACCAGTTGTTTTTATATCGGCCGCGGCATTGATTATTACACATGTATGGAGGCGGCTTTGAAACTCAAGGAGATTTCATACATCCAAACCGAGGGTTTCGCGGCAGGTGAATTGAAACACGGGACCATCGCTTTGATTGAGAAAGACATTCCTGTGGTGGCAATCATCACCCAGGAACATATCAGTAAAAACACACGATCCAATTTACAAGAAGTGATCACACGCGGGGCAAAGACCATTACGATTTCGATGAAACATGTCAGCAATATGAAAGACGACATCGTATTGATGGATACGCATGAGTTATTGACACCGCTTGTGAGTGTCATCCCGACACAACTGATCGCATATTATTCGGCACTCAATCTCGGCAGAGACATTGATAAGCCAAGAAACTTAGCCAAATCCGTAACCGTTGAATGAGGGGGATTCGATGAGATATTTCGGAACAGACGGCATTCGGGGGAATACTGATGATTTTTTGACGTATGACCTTGCATTTGCCGTCGGAAAAAGTCTGCAGACAATTGACAGAACACAGGTGATTATCGGACGGGATACCCGTGAATCGGGAGAGTCTTTGACAGATGCGATCACCCAGGGTGCAAAGATATCCGGTAAGGATGTCTTTGATGCGAACATCATACCGACGCCTTTGCTTGCTTATTTGAGCAAAATAAGTGCCAGCATCGGTATCATGATCACTGCGAGTCACAACCCGTATCGCGACAACGGCATCAAAATTTTCGTCGACGGAAAAAAGCTTTTATTGAGGGAAGAACAAAAGGTTGAGGACTATATCGATGAAAACATGTCGTTTCCCAAGCCCGATAAAGTCGGCAAAGAAACAGTGTACGAACATCCACTTGCGGCATATGAGGATTTGTTCACACCGTTTTTGAAAGAGACATCCTTAAAGATTGCGCTCGATCTTGCGAACGGAGCAACGGTATCGACCGCGCCTCACATCTTTCGGAAAATCGCTGATGAGTTAATATTAACCGCAGATGCGCCAAACGGAAAAAACATCAACAAAAATGTTGGAAGCACACATCTAGGCCATTTGATTGAAACGGTGAATACTTCACAGGCAGACGTTGGATTCGCCTTCGACGGCGACGGCGACAGAGTGTTGGCAGTCGGCCGGGACGGCGCTGTTTATTCCGGCGATCACCTGATTTATGTTTTGGCATGCCATCTCAAAGAAGAAGGGCATCTCAACAACATGACCGTTGCACTCACCAAAATGAGTAATCTCGGGATCGAAAAAGCATTGAACGCCCAAGGCATTCATGTTGTCCGTACCGATGTCGGTGATAAAAATGTTTTGGCCGAACTCAACAAAGGTGATTATTCACTCGGCGGTGAAAATTCCGGACACATCATCATCAAAGATTTATTGCCGACGGGAGACGGTGTTTTGACGGCAGCAATGATCACATCGATCATGGCTTCAAAAAATCAATCACTTAAATCATTGACGGAAGATGTCAGCATGTATGCCGAACAACTGAAAAACATCGCCAACGTCGATAAAGCCGTGTTGGAGGATGTGGATGTCAAACGCATCATCCGATCCGTTGAAAGAGAACTCGGCGATGACGGATTTGTTGTTGTGAGACCTTCAGGCACAGAGCCTGTTATCCGGGTGTTCGTCTGCGCAAAAACGACGGACATGGTCCGGTCATCCATTGCTGAAATCGAAGATGTCATCGAACGGAAACATATCGAACAGGGGGACAAAGCATGAGAAACTATGCGATTATTTTAGCGGCCGGCAAGGGCACACGCATGAAAACAGAAATGCCGAAATGCGCATATCCTTTGCTTAGGAAACCGATGGTGGCCTACATCGTGCAAAATATCAAATTTGCTGATGCAACCGATGAAACAGTTGTTGTCGTCGGGCATAAAAAGAAAGTCATCAAAGACATTTTGCATGATGAAGTCAAATATGCCATACAGGAAAAACAACTCGGGACCGGACATGCCGTTTTAGCATGCGAGAATCAAATTGATGACATGGATGGTAATTCCATCATCATGCCGGGTGATATGCCGCTGATTGATGAACAAACGATCAAGAATGCGCTGCGTGAGCACAACGAACGGCGTCATGATTTGACAATCGTGACAACCAATGTTGAGGATCCCACCGGTTATGGTCGCATCATCCGTAACGATTCAGGATATCTTGATGCAATCGTCGAACATCATGAAGCGACGTATTCACAGCGGATGATCAATGAGATCAACACCGGCATCTATGTGGTCAAAAATAACATCTTATTCAAAGCTTTAAAACAAATCGACAATGACAACACCAAAGGCGAATATTACCTGACGGATATTGTGACTGTTTTAAAACAATCAAATTATGTTATCGGCACATACACACTTAAAGATTCATACAAAGCGATGGGTGTCAACGACCTTTATGCTTTGAGTGTCGCCGAAGGGAAATTGCGGCTTGATATCAACAAAAAACATATGAAGAACGGTGTGGCGATGATTAACCCGGAAACAATCACCATCGGCCACAACGTCATCATCGAACCCAACGTGACGATACATCCAAACACATATATCACCGGGAATTCCATCATCCGTAAACATGCGATGGTCGGCCCCAACACAGAAATCCATAACAGTGATGTCGGTGAAGAAGTGATATGCAAACACTCACTTGTCTATAACTCGAAAATCGGCCGGAAAACAACCATCGGTCCGTTTGCACACCTCAGAAACGGAGCGAACATCGGTCCCGAAAATCGGATCGGAAACTTCGTCGAAGTCAAAAAGTCCGAAACGGGAACCAATTTCAAGGCATCGCACCTGGCTTATATCGGTGATGCATCAATCGGGTCTGACGTGAACTTCGGTTGTGGTTCGATTACCGTCAATTATGACGGAAAGAATAAATACCGAACCGAAATCGGCGATGATGTGTTCATCGGCTGCAATGCCAATCTCATCGCACCGATCAAGATTGACGATAGCTCTTTGATAGCCGCAGGGTCAACTCTGAACAAAAACGTTCCCAAGGGTTCGCTTGCAATCGCCAGGTCCTATCAGGTAAACAAAGAAAATTACATCATGAACAAAAAACAAAAAGAAAAACAAAACCAGAAGTCTGATACTTGACAAAATACACAGGATGGATTATAATTAGTTAGGTTGATTTGTAGAAAGCAGAAGATCACTTCTCACCCGATTGTAAAAACAATGGGTTATCGCTACGATCTGTCATATTTATATGATGGAATACGTTTGCGCAAAGTGGGTGCTTTTTACACAGCCCCACTTTTTATTTTATATGGAGGTGTTTCGTATTTTATACAGAAACAAACGACCGGAGAAAAAGCACGATATGATCATCAACGAACATATCCGTTCAAAAGATGTTCTATTAATCGGAAATGACGGCGAAAAGTATGGTGTCAAACCAACAAAAGAAGCTTTGGGACTCGCCTATGACCATGGACTTGATTTAGTGATGGTCGCGCCGAATGCAAAACCTCCGGTTTGCAAAATGATGGATTACAACAAGTACCGTTATGAGCAGCAACAAAAAGAAAAAGAAGCCAAAAAGCATCAAAAAACCATGGAGCTCAAAGAGATCCGCATGAGTGCGGTCATTGAGGAACATGATTTCAACACAAAGCTTAGAAACGGACGTAAATTCCTCGACAAAGGCAACAAAGTGAAACTCTCGGTGCGTTTGCCTTACCGTGCAAAACGTTCGATGGCCGAACAAGGCAAGGACGTGCTGCGCCGCTTTGCGGAAAAATGCAGCGACCTCGGAGAAATCGAGACGAAAATCCATCAAGACGGCCGTTACATCAACGCCGTGTTGGCACCGAAAAAATAATCAATTACAGGAGTGAATGAACATGCCGAAAATGAAATCACATTCGGGAACAAAGAAACGAATCAAAAAAACAGGCAGCGGAAAACTGAAACGTCCGAAAGCATTCCACGTTCATCTTCGCAGTCACAGAAGCCCCAAACAAAACCGCCAGGCAAGGAATAACGAAATCGTAGATCCTTCTGACGCAAAACGAATCAAACATCAAGTTCCCTATCTTTAATCTTTGAGGAGGAAGGATCATGGCAAGGACAAAAGGAACACAGGCAACCAGAAAAAGACGAAAAAAAATCATTAAATTAGCCAAAGGTTATTACGGCGCAAAACATTTGTTATATAAAACCGCCAATGAACAGGTTATGCATTCGTTGCAATATGCCTATCGTGACCGCCGTCGCAAGAAACGTGATTTTCGCAAATTATGGATCACGCGCATCAATGCGGCAGCAAGACAAAATGACCTTAGCTATTCGCGGTTGATCAATGGTCTGAAAAAGGCCGATGTTGCCATCAACCGGAAAATGCTCGCAGATGTGGCGATCAATGACGCCAAAGGTTTCACTGGCATTTGCGAAAAAGCCAAAAAAGCTTTGGCCAAATAACTTTCAAAGCCTGATCGGTCGATTGGGCTTTTTTGTTTGCAAAAAATGATTTAAGCCCAGAATACGGATAAAAGATTGATTAACGTCCTTTTTTTTGGTAAGATAATCATGTATAATAAAGAATGACAGTTCCAATGGAAAGGACGATCTCATGCAACAATCGGTTATTGCAGAACATATCACAAAAACGTTTAAATTATCAAAGAAACAACAAAAAATTGAACATACGGACAACCAAATCAAAGTCGCTGTCAACGATCTTTCTTTTGAGGCAAAGCCTGGTCGCATATACGGTCTTTTAGGGCCGAACGGGGCAGGTAAAACAACGACATTGCGATGCATTTCGACATTAATCAAACCGGATTCGGGCGACATCAGGATCGGTGAGCATTATGTCAGCAAAGAACCGGAGACGGTACGACGAAACATCGCATTTTTGACAAGTGAAATGAAACTCGAGGATTTTTTCACACCGAATTATTTGTTTGAGTATTTTGCGAATTTACATGATATTCCCAAAGATGCGATGAAAGAACGCAAAAAGTTTTTGTTTGAAAAATTTGGGATTGACCGTTTCGCCGAAGTCAAAGTCGGTGAATTATCCTCAGGTATGCGTCAAAAAACGCAGTTGGCGATTTCACTCGTCCACGATCCTGACGTGATTATTTTTGATGAACCGACCAACGGTCTTGATGTCATCACCGCAAAAACGGTGACCGACTATCTTTTGGAACTTCGTGACCTGGGAAAAACCATCATTGTGTCCACCCACATCTTTTCACTTGTTGAAAAAATATGCGATCACGTCGGTATCATTTTGGACGGTCAGCTTAAGGTTGATGATGCATTATCCCGTCTGACGGACGATAAAAGCTTAGAGACATACTTTTTCGAATTGGTGGAAGAGGATGATGACAACGATGAATAACATAAAAACCATTTTCAAAAAAGAGTGGGATCGTGTGATTCACGACCGACGATTGGTGTTTACGGCCATTATTTTGCCGGGTTTATTGATCTTCTTGATTTATACCTTTATGGGCACGGCGATTCAAAACATGACAACCGGCAATGACATGTATGTTGCCGTCGTCAATCCTGTCAGTGAGTTCAGGGACATCTACAAAAACGCAGAGAACGCAAATAATTTTTTGACGGAAGAGATAGATACATCTGAAATTGATGCGTATAAAACAAAAATTGATGAAGGCGAATGGGAAGTTCTTTTGATCTTTGACGAAGAATTCAGCGATTATGATTATACCGGAGATAAACCGGGTGTGTCGATTTATTATAATCCCAATGAGAATTTATCCTCAACGGCCGGTAAGGACATGCTTGCGTATTTGAAAGCATACCAGGAAATGAAGATTTCTGAATATTATTCCGACATTAATTACTTTAACCTTCAGGCTGCAACCACTCCTGTGGATGAGAATAAAATCGCGGGGACCTTGATGTCTACCTTGTTACCGATGCTTGTCGTCATGTTTTTGTTTTCCGGCGCAATGTCCATCGGACCGGAATCAATCGCCGGCGAAAAAGAGCGGAACACAATTGCCACGTTACTCATCACACCGGCCAAGCGCAGTGAAATTGCACTCGGAAAAATCCTTTCATTGTCCGTGTTATCGCTTTTATCTGCCGTGTCGTCCTTTTTGGGCATTATCCTGTCATTGCCAAAACTGATGCAGATGGATAATTCCATCTCTATGGATATTTACGGTTTTGGTGATTATGCGTTGTTGCTTGTTTTATTGTTTTCGACCGTCTTCGTGATTGTCGGAATCATTTCCTGTCTTTCCGCTTATGCGAAAAATTTGAAAGAAGCAGGCACGTTGATTATGCCCTTTTACATCATCACGATATTGGTGGCTGTGACATCGATGTTTTCGGATGGTGTCAATGAGAATCTTCTTATGTATGTATTTCCCATATACAACACGGTTCAATCGATGGTTGCGATTTTAACATTTGAACCGCAGGCATGGGTTTATGTGTCGGTTAGCGTCGCAGCCAATCTCGTTTATCTTGCTTTATTTATTTATGTGTTAAATCGGATGTTCAACAGCGAAAAGATTATGTTTACGAAATAGGGATAACATGACAAAAAACATTATACTTATATTTGGATCTTCCGGATCGGGGTCGACAACGATGGCCCGTGCCATCGCTGAAACATATGGTTATCATTTCATCGACAGCGATGATTGCATCTGGAAGAAAACCGACCCACCCTTTACGCATCGCCGCAGCGATGAGAAGGCTTGGGATTTATTAAACGAGGAAATCGATAATCATGAAAAAATTGTTATATCGGGGTCGATTGTCTGTTTCGGTGATCCGCTCAAACCGATGATTGATTTGATCGTGTATATGGATTTGCCTCTTGATGTCCGTTTAAAGCGTATCCAAAAGCGTGAACAACGGCGTTTCGGCGATCGTGTCAAACCTGGTGGCGATCTTTACGAGCAACATCTTGATTTTTTGGAATGGGTCAGCAAATATGATGAATTGGGCGAAGATGTCCGCAGCAAAAAACAACATCTAAAATGGATTGAAGATATGGATGTGCCAACCGTGACCATTCAAGATATGCACACCGTCGATGAGTTGTTGGATATCATTGATCCGCACATCGAAGCAATTGAAAAGGGAGACAGGCACCATGCAGATTAATTTGGATTTTATCTTGAATTGTTTTCTGACGACCGTGATGCTTTATTTTTTCCTTAATATGTTCTTTCGTTTCCAGAGACTGCTTTCTTTCCGTGACAGTGTCTTTTTGCTTGTGTTGATTGTTTCTTCAGTCATCCAACTGGGTGCGTCGCGCACTGTTCCGTTTTTTATCTGTATCGGTGTTGTGTTTGTCATCTATATCATCACTTATTTTGTGTATGAAAACCGATGGTATGTGGTGCTAACCCACCAAGGGACAATCCGTGAAGCCAGCAAAAAACAGCCGCAAATTGATTGGAAACGTAAATGCAATATTTGTTTCATTGTCCGGGAAGATAAAACTGTTTCGATATCCAAATT
The DNA here is from genome assembly GCA_018400565.1 of Bacilli bacterium. Lineage (GTDB taxonomy): Bacteria > Bacillota_I > Bacilli_A > Izemoplasmatales > Hujiaoplasmataceae > M55B122. Next base: position 9,944 of record JAGYMP010000355.1, read on the forward strand.
TGAAAAGGGCATCACACATGCCCCGTTTCGATTTCGTTTTCGCCAATTGATTGCATTTTATCTTGTGATTACTTTCATCATCGTGCTCTGGCGTTTTTAGGAGGCCTTATGGCAAATTCAGCGGTTCGCAATAACCATCCCGAGAAATATTTCGGCGTCGATACGTTCATCGACCTTTTTTCGGGTGAGGACAACCATCATTTGTTTTTCAATTCACCGACTGATTACAAAAAGCCTGAAAAAAACAAGATGGCTCGGGCAAAAGACCCCTACGCCACTCTTGAAGCTTACGTCATGAAACAGGATAACCCCCACCTTTACGGTATCTTCAAGAATCCGGATGCTTTTGAGCAAGATGATTTTGACTTGATCAGGGTGCTTGGCATCCTGGATGCCCATAAGGGCGATCTGTTGATTGAAACTTCCTCGAATAAGATTCTTTCGCACATGGATGTCCTGGAATCATTCGCAAAGAATCATACGTTGGTTGTCGTTTTTCCGATTGGATTGATCAACCGTCATCTTATCACCATGTTTGATTTTTCAGACAATGCATATGCATCCGCACAACGTGTCTTTCCCTCACTGAACAAACACGGCATTCGTTTTGGCGCTGTCATCAAACCCGTTTTGCCATACATCAACGATCGTTTCGAGCATTATCAAAAAATCGTCAATCTTTGTAAAAAGCATAGGGCTGATTTTGTTTACCCCACGTTCCGCATCCGGCAGAACAACCATCAGCGTAATGCATATATGGCGTTAATCCGTGAACACATGCCCCAACTAGCGAATATCTATATGGATCGCTTCGGTGAGAAGAAAACGTTGGCCAGTGAATATCAACAGGATTTGAAACGTGATTTCGTTTTTGCGGCTCACAAAGCCAAATTGACTTACGGCATGAAAGATATCATCGCCGGACACAAAGAAACGACTGAAACATCACAAATGTCACTTTTTGATTGAGGAGGGGAACCATGGAGTTGTTTTGGGATGCATATCATGAGACGATTCTTTTATTCTTGGGGGTCATTGTTTTGGCCACGGTAACATACATGGTAATCAAACATGCCCATAACAAGAAAACCAGAAGAATCCTGACTGAAAATACATTTAATGTAAAAAAAGCAAGCGTAAATCCGGACGATAATCATGCTGACAAAATGCCCATGTCCCATACAAAAACAGAACTGTCCTTCCACAATGAATCCACCTCAAAGGATGATACTGCTGATCTCACGGAAAATGATCCTTCGAAAAAACCGGAAGTTAAACAAGGCTCTACACAAGATACCGGTAAGGAACGCGCAACTGAAAAAACGACTCAACAAGAAGGTGCCCGAAAGCAGACACCGGAAAAGAAACAATCCGATGATACGCCGGATGATGCTGATAATAAACATGAAAATGAGCTCGGCAGATACCACGTCCTTTATCGCAAAAAAGATAAGAAGTGGTATGTGAAACGCGAAGGTTCGGATAAGGTTTTACGTGTCTTGCCGACGCAAAAGGAGGCCATCGCCTGGGCCACCATCAAGGCGATTCACCAAGACACAGCCCTCATCATCCACAAAAGGAATGGTCAGATTCGCAAACACCAAAAAATTTAATCGTCATCGCATGATTCCTTTGAACATGCAGCATTAAAAAATGTCGCTTTTTTTGCGACATTTTTATATTTGAGAACATTCAATATACTTTTTTGTATGCATAATGGCTTTGATCGTCAAGATGACGCTGATAAACAAAGATGATCTTATAGACAAGAACAAACCCGATGAAGATCAACATCGCCAAAGCCAGGACGTGATAACCGTCCGGAAGTCGATTCAAAAAGGGAATCGGGCCATCGTAAAACGGATTGCTCATCAGATACATATTATTCGTGGTCGGTTCCAAGAAGAGATTACCGATCATTGCCCAGACACCCATGGACAATGTTCCAATCAAAGTTCGGCGCCAATGTTTGGCTTTGAGACGGAATCGGCCGATAGCAATTAAGTAAATCGGAAGAAAGAGCAAAAGAAAATGGACGACGAGACTGCGAACCATCGGAAACGACAGTATCAGCGGATCACCGTAAAAAACCCCGACGGGATATAGAATCACAGCCAACCCGCCGATGACGGATGTCGTGTAAATAAAATCCTTCATCCAACGGATGTTGAAGATAACGACGATTGGCAAAAGCACATTGTTCACACCGCACATCTGAAAGGAGAAAAACGTTCTGACGTCCCAAAAAGCATGACTGTATGGTGACACAGGTTCACTATATGCATAATATTCATAAACAAAGACGGCTTCCCCGGCATATTTTAACACCAAAAGCAGGATGCATGAGAGGATAATGACGATATCCTGGGTGCGTTTCTTTTTGTCTTTCAAAATCTTAATCAGGACAATCAAAGTGGCTGCCGCCAAAAGTATATATAATAAATGGGGCTCCGTTAGAAGGTGTTTGGTGGGCTGGTCGCCCATTCCTTCACTGGAAAAGAAACTAGCAATGTGCATGGTATCACCTACATCTATTAACAATTATACATCAATGGGCCTTAAAATGCATCCCTTTTTACAGACATTGTTTTTTTTACTTGAATTTTACGGTGTTTGTAGTAAAATAGAAATACAACCGTTTTCATGAAAGGAGACATCTTATGTTTACAATTAACGTTGACGGCAAATCATATGAATTTGAGAACCCTGTGCGTCTTGAAAAACTAAGTGAAAAGGTTCCCGGTGAGTTTTATGCCGCGACTGTCAATAACCGTCTCCGTGAATTGAGTTATGAGGTCGACTATGATGCCGACGTCACTTTTTTGGATTATACTTATTATGACACCACCAAAATCTACGGAACTTCCATGCGTTATCTGGTGGTCATGGCGGTTCACCGTCTTTATCCACATCTTCAGATCAAATTCACAAAAAGCATTTCAATGGGGATTTATGGTCGTGCGATCAATGGTGATATCACAAAAAGCATGCTCGAAAAAGTCGTTAAGGAAATGAAGGCGATCGTTGATGCGGATTATCCGATTGTCCGGCGTAAATTCTCAATCAAAGATGCAAAAGAATATTATAAAGAAAAGGGCTATGACGACAAAGTCGCCACACTTGATTACCGCAAGGAAAAAGTCAATATTTATGAAGCCGACGGATATCTGAACTATATGTATGGTTATATGGTTCCTTCAACGGGTTATCTGAATGAATTTGAGTTAACCTATTACGCTCCCGGTTTTCTGGTGCGTTATCCGCGCATCGAAGAAAAAGGCGAAATTCCCGAATTTACCGATTCTCCCAGTTTTTTGCGCGTATTGAACCGAGCTGAACGATGGGCTGAGAACTGCAATGCGGACATGATTTATAAAATGAACCGCTTGATTGAACACGGCAAAGAAGTGACCTTTGTCAATATGTGTGAGACCAAACACAACAATCAATTGTGTGAACTCGGCGACATCATTCAAAAGGATATCGACAACATTCGCCTGATTGCGATTGCCGGACCGTCATCTTCGGGAAAAACAACGTTCTCAAAGCGTCTGGAGATTGAACTGCTGGCACGGGAAATCAAACCTTTGATGATTTCAATCGACAATTACTATCTGCCGATCGAAAAAGCGCCGATCGATGAATTCGGCGAACCCGATTTGGAACATTTGGAAGCTCTGGATCTTGATCTCTTCAATGAAACCATCACTGACTTGATCAATGGTGAAGAAGTCAGATTGCCTTTGTTTGATTTCAATGACCGCGAACGCAGTTGGACTGAGCCGATCAAGCTATCCAAACATGCGCCGATCATCATCGAAGGGATTCATGCGCTTAATGATGCATTGACGGAATTCATTCCGGCGGATCAAAAATTCAAAATCTATATCTCGCCGTTCACACAGGTGAACATCGATTACAACAATCCCATCAACCTGACGGATATCCGGCTTTTGCGACGTATTGTGCGGGACTTGCGTTTTCGCAATACAACCCCGGCCAAAACACTGGCCATGTGGTCATCTGTCAGACGCGGCGAATATAAGTGGATTTTCCCTTTCATCGAAAGTGCGAATTATATTTTCAACTCTGAACTCACCTATGAGCTTTGTGTTTTGAAACGCTATGCGCTTGATGCCTTAAAACAGATCCCCAATGATTCAGAATATTTCATCGGAGCGAACCGTCTGATCAAATTCTTGAAATATTTCAATGAAATCGATGACTATCTTGTACCTTGCAATTCGTTGTTAAGGGAGTTTATCGGCAAAAGCGTTTTTAAATAGGAAAGGTAAGATCTTATTAAGATGAGCCTTCGGTATTGTTCAAGTCTTACGATAAATAAGTGAATCGCATTCAAAGTTATACGTTTTTTTTCGTAACTAACAATCGTATTTTCATGTGTGATCTTAAACGTTGTATAAAAGAAAATATAATGATTTCTGCCAATCATACGAATGATGAAACTATGTCGGAATAAAATAATAGAAATCTTTTAAAAACATTCCACAAATGAACCAGGGTTAATGTGATTAACGAAAAGAAATATGGATCTAGCATAAGTATAAAATTTATCTAAGACCTTTATTACAACAAATCATTGATCCATTTAATACTATCTTATGAGGCGAGAGTATGAAAAACAAAATTCTTTTACTTATTCTTCTAATTATTGGTTTTTTTTCTTTTTTGAAGGAACCCATTTCAGATACGTTTGATACGATTGCCGGAGCAACGAATCAAACTTACAATGTGCAAATCGATGGAATAGCCGGTGCATCTGAAGAAGATGAAGAAGATGAAGAAGAGCATGAAGATTATGAGGAAGATGAAGAATGAGTATTATCTATATCATAACAATTTCACTTGTGGCTTTAGCCATCTTCTTTAATAAATACATCCATAAATATAATATCTATCTTTACATTCTATCTATTATTGTATCAATTATTTTATATTCATCAGAAGCCAACGTTGTGACATTTGGTTATGTTGGTTTTTCGTTTATGGCTGTTGTGATGTTCACCGGTGTATTAGAAAATGGTAAATTGCGTAGAAAACTTGTCACTGTGCGGGCAGAATATGCAATTATTGGATTTATTCTTCTCTTGCCTCATGGTATAATTTATCTTGTCTATGTCATTGAAGACGTTGGTTTTTTTAACGCTCCATTCCATTTCTATTTTGGGGTATTATCTCTCTTGGTTGCAACTCCATTGGCTATCATATCATTTCCTAAAATAAGAAAATGGATCAGCTACAAAAAATGGAAAACCATACAACGTTTTTCATATCTGTTTTTTGCATTAGTTGCGCTTCATTTAATTTTATTGCAAAATTCAAGAATGTGGTTATACATTGCATTATTTATGACCTATACGTTATTTCGTTCATATATGTTTATACAAAAGAAAGTGGTCACTTCTACAAAAATAAGTTCATGAAAATTCTTCTTGATTTTATTAACAAAATATCATTTTCATTTGGTTTGTCAATATGCCTCAAGAATGATACCATAGAATCTTTTCGCGATGGTATTAAAAATAATCACGGAACATAACATGATATGCTATGTCTAAGAAAGACATTTACACTAACTGTTTTTCAATCAAAAGTACGCTGGATACTTTCTAAATCAATCAGCATGTTTCCGCTTCAAATATACGAATCGCCCTGTATGAAAAAACAATATTTATCTTTAATGCATTATTTTAAAAATGATCTGTCATGATTGGTCATTTTTTTATAAAGGGTCAATCATGTTATTGTCAGTGTTGGGTTTGTTTGCTATAATGAATACATTACAATCGGCGGTGAAGAAGATGAGCAAACGAAAAAATGACAAACATCCCTTTGGTCTGACAATCGATGAGGTCAACCAACATATCTTAGAAGGAAAAACCAATAAAACGGAAACAAGCAATGTGAAATCAATCGGAAGGATCCTCAGCGACAATATCTTTACCTTCTTTAACATGTTACTCGCTATTTTGGCGATCTTGATGCTTTCAATCCGTTCTTATGAAAACATGTTCTTTGTTATCATCGCCACGGCAAACATGCTGATTGGGATTTTTCAGGAACTCAAAGCCCGCAAAATCATCATGCGGCTTTCGTTAATCAATGAATCCGATGTCAAAGTGATCCGCCAGGGGATCCATGTGAAAATCCCTGTTGACGAATTGGTGTTGTCGGATGTCTATTATCTAGAAGCGGGTCGTCAGATTATTGCGGACGGAAAAATCATCACCGGCAATTTAACTGTTAACGAAGCTAACATCACCGGTGAATCTGAACCGGTCTCCAAAGAAGAAGGAGATAAAATCCTTTCGGGAAGTTTTGTCGTCTCAGGTGATGCTTATGCGCGTTCGACGGCTGTCGGCGATGATAATTACGTGGAACAACTCTCCGCAAAGGTCAAGAATATAGGCAAACCAAAATCGGTTATCCTCAAATCTTTGAATCAATTGCTTCGAGTGATTGCCATCATCATTATCCCGCTTGGCATCTTGACGTTTTATAACGCATTCGAAAGCTCAGGCATGGATTATCTGCTTGATTTCATTAATACACCCGATCAATATCAAAACGCTTTAAAAAAGATGGCAGGTTCAATGGTGGCAATGGTGCCATCGGGCTTGTTTTTGTTGACAACGCTCGCATTCGCGAACAGTGTCATCCGGCTTTCGAAACACAACACACTCGTCCAGGAATTATATTCGATTGAAACCCTTGCGCGTGTTGACACCGTGTGTCTTGACAAGACAGGAACAATCACTGACGGCACGATGGATGTGGAAAAGGTTGTCACGCCTGAATATCAAAGTCATGATTTTTCTAAAACCCATGAGGATTACAATGTCAACAAAATCATCGCTTCGATGAATCATGAATTGAATGACAACAACCAAACCGCTCTTGCATTACAGACATATTTCGGTCGGAAACAATACTACGAAGAAAAGCAAATCGTACCGTTTCGTTCAGACAAAAAATACAGCATTTGTGAGTTCGACCACGGCATCTTTGCGTTGGGGGCCCCCGAGACGGCCTTTTACGGTCATTACACGCAAATCAAACCCCAAGTCGAAGCTTATGCTTCAGACGGCAAACGTGTCTTGGCATTGGTACGAACCGAACGTATTCGCAATGACAAGGTATCCGGTAAAAAAGAAATCATCGCTTTAATCATCATGAGTGATAATATCCGTGATAACGCCACAGAAACACTTGATGCATTCAATGCTTCAGGCGTGGAATTAAAAGTCATTTCCGGTGATAATGCCGTTACTGTTTCGGAGGTTGCGAAACGTGCCGGTGTCAATCATGCTGAAAAAGCCATCTCCCTAGAAGATGTCAAAGATAAGGATTTACCAAAAATAGCACTTGAACATACAATTTTCGGCCGTGTCCGCCCTGAACAAAAACGGATCATCATTGACACGTTGAAGAAAAACAATCACAAAGTTGCGATGATTGGTGACGGAGTCAATGATATTTTGGCCTTAAAACATGCCGATTGTTCCGTGGCCATCGCCGGTGGGGCTGAGGCCGCACGGAACATTTCCCATCTTGTGCTGTTGGACAATGATTTCAGTTCGATTCCGAAAGTGATCAAACAAGGGCGGCAAATCGTCAGCAACATGGAAAGAGCGTCTGTTTTATATTTGGTCAAAACGGTTTATACCGTACTTCTGACCATCATCTTGTTGATGACATCACGTATTTATCCCTTTGAACCTGTCCATATGTTTGTCATTGAAACGTTTATCATCGGCATTCCTTCCTTTTTCATAGCTTTGGAACCTTCCAACCGGAAATTCAAAGGGAACTTCTTAATCAATGTATTCAAGCGTGTCATTCCCGGCGCATTGCTTGTCATCATGAACTTACTCGGGGTTTACATTTTTGCGGGATTCTGGGCAAACATCACCGAAGACGAGATATCGACAGTCGGTATTTTGGCAGCCACATTCGCATATTTCCTTGTACTTGTTAATGTGTGCACCCCGATGAATTGGTTCAAAAGCGCCATCGTGATTTTCGCGGGTATATCGTCGTTCATGGCATTCATGCTATTCAATGACTTATTCAAACTGACACCGTTGTCCATGCCTTCCTTCTTACTGTTGCTCTTGTTGTTTGAGACAACTTACATTTTGGTTTCCATGTTCAAAGGCCGTTTAATCAAATTCTGGCCCTGATAAAAAAACCAATTTTTTCTATCCTTCCCTATCCCGTTTGTTTGGCATATGCTATAATAATAGCGAGAAGGGAGGGCTTTTTATGAACGTATTGCATGTTAGCACCGAATGTTATCCGTTTGCGAAAGTCGGCGGGCTCGGCGATGTCGTCGCTGCTTTGCCGGGTGAAATCAAACGGTTAAGAAACGTTGATGTACGTGTGTTTTTGCCCAAATATCGCAAGATAGAGAAAACATACGGCAAAAAATTGGAAGCCGTCACTGAATTTTTTATTGAGTTGGGCGATAAATCTCCGATTTATGTCGGGGTCGAAACATTGAAACTGGGAAACATCCGTTATTATTTCATCGATAATATTTTTTCGTTCAGTTCACGCGACCATCTTTATGGTTATGGGGATGATGCGGAACGATTCGCTTATTTTCAAAAAGCAGTGCTCGAAGCCCTGCCGAAAATTCCGTTCATACCGGATATCATCCATGTGCATGATTGGCACACGGCGATGATTCCCTTGTTACTGAAAACGACATATAAAGATCTTAAAGCAAAAAGTGTGCTTACGATTCATAATCTGGCATATCAGGGTGTCTTTCCGCTCCAAGATCACCATTATTTTAATATACCGTATGACGCACGATTTGAGTATCAGGGATTTTTGAATTTCCTTAAAACCGGCATAACGTCAGCCGATCTTATCACAACGGTCTCAAAGACATATGCCGAGGAAATCATGACCGATTATTATGGTTACGGCATGCAGGGTTTGTTGCGGCGACGTAAAAAAGACGTTAAAGGAATTTTAAACGGTATATCGTATAAAACATTTAACCCTTCAAACGATAAATATCTTTTTGTCACATATGACGAAGATTCATATGAATCAGGCAAAACAAAGAACAAATCGGGATTGTTTTCTGAAATTGACTTTGATGCCGGTATTGAAAAACCAATGATTGGTTTTGTGTCTCGCTTGGTTGAACAAAAAGGGATCGATCTCATCAAACGTGTGTTTGAGGAACTTCTGGAGTTCGAGGATTTCTCTTTTGTGATGCTTGGAACGGGGAATTCCGAATATGAGGATTATTTCATTCAACTCCAAAAGCAATATCCAAACCGTGTGCGCTCGCTCATTACTTATGATGAACGGCTTGCCCATCTTATATATGCGGCATCCGATATGTTCTTGATGCCTTCCAAGTTCGAACCTTGCGGCTTGTCACAGATGATTGCGCTGAAATACGGCAGTGTGCCGATTGTCCGTGAAACCGGGGGACTGGTTGATACTGTCAATCCCCATAATGAGTACGAAAACACAGGCAACGGTTTTTCATTCACCAACTACAATGCGCATGACATGATGCACGTTATTCGTTATGCGCTTAAAGTCAATCGTCACAACAAAGAAGTATGGAAACAACTCGTCGAGCGCGGGATGGCATGTGATTTTTCCTGGAAACGTTCGGCGAAAGCATACAAAAGAACATATCGACAGCTGATGAGAAAGGATGGATGAAACATGGATGTATTGGGATTGATTCTTGCGGGAGGGCGAGGCACCCGTCTGGATATTTTATCGGAGAACCGGGTGAAACCAAGTGTGCCGTTTGCGGGGAAGTTTCGTATCATTGATTTCACGTTGAGCAATTGTTCGAATTCAGGTATCTTCAATATCGCTATTTTGACACAGTATTTACCGTTTTCTCTGAATGATCACATCGGTTCGGGAAAACCCTGGGATTTCGATCGACGTGATACGAAAGTCTCACTCTTACAGCCCCACAATGATTGGTATCATGGAACTGCCGATGCCGTCAGGAAAAATATACCTTACATCAAAAAGAATAATCCGAAATATGTAGTGATCCTTTCGGGCGATCATATCTATAAGATGGATTACCGCAAACTCATTGAACATCACATCAATAAAAAGGCCGATCTCACGGTGGCCTGCAAAATCATCGATCCAAAAGAGTCAAGCCGGTTTGGCATGCTGCATGCCGATGACAATCTAAAAATTGAGAAGTTTGAGGAAAAACCACAAACGACTGATGCGATCCACGCCTCGATGGGAATTTACGTGTTTAACACGGAATGCCTGATTGAACAGATCCAAAACAATGACACCGAGGATTTGGATTTCGGCAAACACATCATTCCGGAGATGATTGATTCGCATGATGTGTATGCGTATGAATACGATGATTTTTGGAAAGATGTCGGCACATACGATGCTTTTATGAAAGCCAATCTCGATTTGATCAAGACAGTCGATAAGATTAAATTGGACATGTATGATCCCGATTGGAAAATTTACACACGTTCAGAAGATCTCCCGGCGGTTAAAATCGGCTCAAAAGCCGTCATCCGCCAGGCGTTGCTCTCAAACGGCTCAATCGTCGCCGGTCATGTTGAGCGAAGTGTGTTATCACCCGGTGTCGTCGTCCATCCTCATGCTAAAGTTATCCATTCAGTCGTGTTGAACGATGTCGAGATCAAACCCGGTGCTGTCGTCGAAAATTGTATCATCGACAAACACACGACGATTCATGATAATGCCAAGGTTGGTTATGGCACGGACAACACACCCAATCACGAACGGCCCGATCTCTTGTCTCAGGGCATCACGGTTTTGGGCAAGCATCTGAACGTCCCCAAGAAGATGATTGTCGGAAGAAACTGTCGTATTTTCGGTCACGCCGATTTAGACGGCTTCAAAGAAAACCGGATTCCTTCAGGCGCCACAGTGAAATAAAAAAAAGGGGAGAAATCCCCTTTTGTCTGTATATGGTGCTCCCACCAAGAATCGAACTTGAATTTCAGCATTACCATTGCTGCGTTCTACCGTTAAACTATGGGAGCAAGTCTTTCTATATTATAATCACTTTTACGGTAAAAATCAAGGAAAAACCACTTATGTTGGGAAAAAATTTCAAAAAGGAGAACCAAGAAAAATATGATAATGGACATTCAACACGTCACGAAAAGTTACGACCAAAAAACACGTGCGGTCGACGATCTGAATTTAACGATTGACGGAGGACTTATCTACGGGTTCATCGGTCATAACGGAGCCGGTAAAACAACTCTGTTGCGTTCGATGGCTGGAATCATCGATTTTGAAGGTGATATCTTTTTGAACGGCCACTCAATCAAAAAGGAACCGCTCAAAGCCAAAAAAAATATTGCCTACATTCCGGACAATCCGGATGTCTATGAAAGTCTGACAGGCATGGAATATCTCGATTTCATGGGGGACGTCTTCGGTGTTCCGCAAAAAAAACGAGAATATCTCATTGAAATGTACACAACGTTATTCGAAATCGACGATGTGCTTGGGAACCCGATTGCTTCATATTCACACGGTATGAAACAAAAAGTCGTCATCATCGGTGCACTGATCCATGAACCAAAAATCATGTTGTTGGACGAACCGTTCGTCGGTCTCGATCCGAAGGCAAGCCATCAACTGAAAGAAATCTTCCAATCAATGTGTGATGATGGTGCTTTGATTTTCTTCTCGACGCATGTTTTGGAAGTCGCAGAAAAACTCTGTGATAAGGTCGCGATTATCAAACAAGGGAAAATCGTCGCCAACGGCGACACGAAAGAAGTCATCAAAGATCAATCACTCGAACATATCTTTTTGGAATTAATCAAGGAAAAACAATGATCCGGCGGTTGACAAAGGTATTTTTCAAAGAAAACTTTTCCCTTGATCGCATCATCGGCACGAATCTTCGCAAAAATAAGACAAAGGCCGTTTTATTGGGTCTGTTGATCTTTTATGCGTTCGG
>JAGYMP010000356.1 GCA_018400565.1 Bacilli bacterium
CCGGAGATGTGGACCGGGAAACGGTATGCGAATATTTTGGTTTCGGGTAAATTTCTCGATTATGTCGAGTTGGATAAGGATCACAGTTTTGTTTCGACGGAAGTTTCGGATAAACTGGTTGGACAAAATTTGTTGGAACTTGACATCCGTTCACGTTTCAATGTCAATATCGTCGCTGTCAAACGTGACGATAAGATCATGATTCCGACTTCGAAGACACCGTTTGAGGAAAACGATCTTATTCTTTACATCGGTCATAATGATTCAATTCAGAAATTCACGAATTGGTTAAAAAAATAAACCGACATATATTAACAGGAAGTTCGGATCATTGAACTTCTTTTTGTTTGCAAAAAAAGCAGTTTTCCTATGATATACTAGAGATGGTGATGAATGTGCGAAAAATTTGTGTGGCGACATCGAATCAGGGAAAACTGAGAGAATATCAGGCGATGATGGAACCGCTTGGCATCACGGCAACCCATCCGACGGAAATGGGGATTGAAATGAATGTCGAAGAAACAGGAGCGACATTTTTTGAAAATGCACGCATCAAAGCACATGCTTACGCAAAAAAGACATCATTGCCCATTTTAGCAGATGATTCAGGATTAATGGTCGATGGTTTAAACGGTGCCCCCGGCATCAAATCAAAACGGCTCACGCCCGGTGAGGATGATGATGAAAACAATCGTGAGTTGCTGCGACGCCTAAAAGATAAAACCAACCGTAAAGCACATTTTCATTGCAGTCTTGTATATTTGGATGAAAAAAACGATATGTATCATTTTGTCGGACGACTCGACGGCACGATTGCACAGGTTCCCCACGGGAAACACGGCTTCGGTTATGATCCTTTGTTCATCGTCGATGGAACAAATAAGACACTCGCCGATATGAATACCGAAGAGAAGAACAAACATACCCATCGGTTTCACGCTTTAAGACAGTGGCAGGTTTTTATGGGGTGGAACCCATGCAAATAATTATCATGAGTGACAATCATCGCGATGAAGACATTGTGCGTGAGGTTTTGAAACAAAACCCACAGGCTGACCGGTACTATCTTCTCGGAGATTCCGAGATGCGCAAGCATGTCCTTGTGAATCTTGATGTCATCTCCGTCAAGGGGAATTATCCCTTTGAACCGAAATTGCCCAAAGAATTAATAATAACGATTGACGGCATTCGTGTGTTGATGGTCCACGGTCACAAACAACACGTAAAAATAGGGATAGAACGGATAAAACAATATGCCTATGACAAAAAGTGTCAGCTTGTGCTTTTTGGGCATACCCATAAATACAGAATTTATGACGCTGGTGACATGATCCTTGTCAACCCGGGATCATTGACCTTACCAAGGGGTCATTATGAAAAAACATATGCGAAAGCAACCATCAATAAAAATCATATCAGGATTGAAATTTTTGACGTGGACAACCAAAAAATATTGAACAGTTTTGAAAAGATGTTAGGTGAAACCAATGGATGAAGAAACCAAACGCCATGTGTTGGAAACAAATGAATATTCCGATGACAATTTGCAGGCAGCACTCGACATCAGGAATGAAGCAATGGAAAAAGCCGATGAGGATTTGATCGTAAAAGCCACGTTACAGGTATTTATGAATTACGAGTCGATGGAGGCTTACGAAGATGCCGTTCACATTGTCAATCAAGTGTTAAAGGATGACATCGTCAAAACCCACAATCATATGCTTAAGCTGATTGACAAGAAAATATCGCTTTTACTGAAAATCGAAGATTACACAGCCATGGAAAAAACACTGAAAGATCGTAAAAAATTGGTCGAGACCGATGAAAAAGCATATATCATGCAGAAATTTTACCAAGCTGTCACTTATGAGGGTTTGAAGCAATATAACGCGTCCATGCGTGTATTAAAGGATATCCCGGATACATTGAGCAATACGCAGTTGACAAGCAAGTATCTGAAGATGGGCATGCTGGCCTTAAAGACGGATGACGAAACCACATTTGAAGAAGCCATCCGTAAAGTCCAGTTGTTTGATCCAAAGGAAAAGAATCCGATGATTCACCTTCTCAGAGCAGATGTCGCTTTAAAAAACAAACACTATGACAAGGCAAAAAGCCATTACGAAACTTTCTTTTTGCGTTCAGGGTTAAAAAACCGTTATCTCGACCGCTATCTCCGTATATTGACACATGAAGGCGATTTCGACGAAGCTCTTCGGTTTTTCAATGAAAAAGAACCTTCCGTTGCAAAAATGACGTCGATAAAATATAAAAAAGAATTTTATCTTGCCGGAAGAGAGTTGTCGATGCGGTTGAACAATGAGCGTCTGAGAACTTATTGTGAACGGCGCATTGCCGCTTATGATCGGACACTCGGCGAAGAAAACGTCTTCAAAACGGACATCCAACCCGTGATTAACGCAACACGTGATGTGAGTCGTTTTGAGTCCGAGCGTGAATTGTTGCGGATTGCCGCACACACGTTTTGTATGTTAATCGATCCCGTTCGGTTTGCATACATTCGTTCAGAGTCCGATAATCTCATTGTTCTTCAACACAACAAGGGTTTGTTGTTGGAACAAGACATGGACGACAGCGATGATCAAGCTCAGTTATACCGCGCAATTATAAAAACAAAGAAAAAAGAAATTGTTTGGACATCACCTGAGAACACGCTGGGCGTTGCACCGATTGTATTTGCCGCAGACCTGTCAACCGACGGCGACGATCGGTTTTACTGTGTTGTCGTCGATGACAACAAGAACGGATTCACACAAACCATCGATGCATGTCGCATGTTTGCCGGCATCATGCAAGACAAGCGTGCCCATTACCGCAGGTATCACCGTCAATACAGACAAAATGAGATTCTTCTCAAATTTCTCAATGAAGACGATATCGCCATGCTTAAAGTCATTCCCCGCGGTTTGATGGTGTTGAATAAGGCGCCGTCACTTCCCTTTGGTGATCAAAAAGCGGTCCTTTCGGTTGATTCTTTCATGGACTGGTTCATCAAACCGACTTATTTTGATGCGTTGTTTAAAGACTCACCGCATGTTTTACGCACCAAAGACAAAAAAACCATCAAATTGAATGCGGTGAAAAAGGACGAGGATGCTTTTCTTTTCATTGAAGATATCACCGAGACCACCTTGGAGAAGAAAGAAGAACGTAGTCTGACACATAATAATTGGTTTTTAAATGCACCCGGGCTGGGCGCTTTTCAAAATGATTTCATCAACATGAAACCGAATTTTTCCGTTGTGGAAGTATCCTTTCATATTCATTCCAAGATTGGTTTGTTGTCCGATGGCAAACAGAATGTCAAAGACGCGATCAATGATATGTTTGATGCGGTTGCTCGTCGTCATCTCCGTGGCATTTATGCAAACAGCGTCAATGATTGGATTGTCTTGTTGAGAACGACCGACAAGCGTGTCCTAAAACGTATCAAGCGCGATATCAAAAACCACTTGATTGACACACTGGGGGTGTCCGTCGTCCGCATCGACGATGCAATCATCCGCTCAAACCAAGCGCGAAGTGATTTCAAAAACAAACTCCCACGCTGGCAGACACGCATGTATGACTCGTTCGCACCGGATCCTGAACATCTTGCTTTGGCAGAGACTGTTCTCACAAACATCGATGAAATGATTGAAACGAATGACGTTCCCGTTGAACAAACTTCTGCCGGATCCTGGCGCGGTAAAACCGTCAATGCATGGTTGTTTCAGATCAGAGAAGATGCATTATTGGCGCCCTTGCAAATCTACGATGATTTGATTGTGGGACAATTGCGCAAAAAAGCATTTGATCATGCATTCATTCAAAGTGTGATATCAATATTGGAGAAAACCAGGGATGTCATCCCTGCTTATTTGTTCATTCCCATTTATCAATCCGTATCATCAGATGCATTTATAAATGCGGATTTAAATCGTTTGTTCCGCAAGAAAGTGTTCAAAGAAACGACGATCGTTTTTGTTCTGGACGGGCGTTTTCACGATAAAACCGATTTACAAGCAATATCCGATAGCGATACGGATATGCTTTGGGCCGGTCAACATCTGATTGATTCGTATGCACCACCAAAACAAAAAGCATGGTTTAACGCACTGGATTTTGTGCTTGTCGATGAAAACGAAATCGATTATCTCTTTCCGGGCGATTCCGATGACACGGTTTATATCTTTTCTCATGGTAAACAGACTTTAAAGAAATCCATATTGGAAACACATCACATCGCATGGGTGAGTGGACGTTTTTGGTTGAAAGGGGAAGATGACAGCGATGCACGACAAAAATGAGACATGGTGGCAAAACGCCATCATCTATCAAATTTACCTCAGAAGTTTCAAGGACTCGAACGATGACGGGATCGGTGATCTCGAAGGTGTTATTGAAAAAATCCCCTATTTGACTGATCTGGGTGTCGATGCTTTATGGATTTCACCCCATTACGATTCGCCCATGGATGATTTTGGATATGATGTCCGGAATTTCAAAGAAGTGAGTGATGATTACGGCACACTGAAATCCTTTAAGCATTTGCTGAGAGAAGCACACGATAACAATATCAGAATTATGACGGATTTGGTGTTGAACCACACATCGGATGAACATGGTTGGTTTCAGGCCGCAAGAGATCCCGGCCATCCCGATCATGCCAGGTATCATGATTATTATATCTGGCATAAACCAAAATACGATCAGGACGGGAAACGGATGCGGCCGACGCGGTGGATCGGTTGGTTCGGTAATCCCGCTTGGTCTTATAACGAAGCGACAGATGAATATTACCTGCATATTTTCAGTGAGAAAATGCCGGATTTGAATTGGCGCAATCTATCCATGCGCGAGGACATGAAAGCCATCATCCGTTTTTGGTTGGATATGGGTGTCGACGGTTTTCGGGTCGATGCTTCGAATCATCTGGAGAAGAATTGGGCGTTTCCCGATACTTACCCCGGATATGAGCATTTTTCGTCATTGCCGAAACACCATGCTTATTTACGCGAGCTTTACGATGATGTGTTTTCCGATTACGATTGTTTGTTGATGGGCGAAAGCGGGGGAGCCACCGAAGAAGAAGCGTTGCAGTATGTGGCTTTTGACAGCCGCGAGTTTGATCTTTTATTGCACTTTGGGCATTGTTGGGCCGACACCGACGAATCTGATCATCGATTAAGCGGCAAATGGGCCATGGGCGAGTTGGATGTATCGAAAATCAAAGAGAGTTTTGTACATTGGTATCAGATCTTGGAAGGCAAAGGCTGGAATCTCATGTATTGGCATAACCATGACCATCCGAGGATTGTCAGCCATTACGGCGATGACAAGATATACCGGCAACGTTCAGCTAAAACATTGGCTTATCTTCTGTGTTATTTGCGCGGGACACTCATGGTCTATCAAGGCGAGGAACTCGGCATGACAAATGTGCGGTATGAATCAATCGACGAGTTTCGCGACGTTGAGGTGTTCACCGAATATAACAATATGCTTGATGCCGGTTTGACTGAAGAGAACGCATTTTCTATCATCCGCGAACGATCCCGCGACAACGCACGTTCACCGATGCAATGGAATGATGATGAACACGGCGGATTTTCCACAGTGAATCCTTGGATGAAGACGAACACGAATTATCGTGATATCAATGTCAAAAAAGAAAAAAAAGATCCCGACTCCGTTTTAAACACTTATCAGCAGCTTATAAGATCCCGGAAGAAAGATCGATCCATCGCCAAGGGGCATGTCCGTTTCGTTGAAGCAGGAGATAAAAACCATATCACATATACCAACCAAACGATGAACGGGATGTATCTCATCAGCGGCAATCTCAGCGAAAAAGAAAAAGAAGTTGACTTGGGTGATCTCAATCTTAATCAGTTCAAAGTCCTTCATAACAGCGCGGACGGTATCCATACGGGCAACAACAAGCTTCGGTTGAAACCATATCAAGGTGTGGTTTTTTATAAAGCCGTTAATCCGTGAAGCGTGAATCATGATGATTAAACGCCGAAACCGGCGTTTTTTATCAAACGGTTATTCCGCTTAAGACTTTTTATTTCACCATGATTATGGTAAAATAAAAAAGAACGCAGAAAGAGAAACGGGCGATGTTTATGACACGTTCTGAACAACGTGAAAAATTAGTCAAAGCACTTTATGCAATCGACATGAGCGGTGATCCCGATATGGATGATTTTACCGATGAGATGGTTAATCTGATTGAGGACGTCAAAACGAAAATGGATGACATCGATCGCATCATATCCGAAAATCTGGTCAATTGGACCATCGACCGCCTGAATTATGTCGATAAGGCAATTATCCGATTTGCCGTCTATGAAATGGAATATCGGGATATTCCCGCCGAAATCGCCATTGATGAAGCGCTTAACCTGACAAAAAAATATTCAAACCTTGATGATGACAAGGCACGAAAATTCAATAACAAACTTTTGGATACGATCAAGAAGAATCTTGAAGGAAAACGCGGGTGATTGCATGGAAAAAAAACCTATTACCGTCAGTGCGTTGACACGTTACCTTAAATTCAAGTTCGACCATGATGAAAATCTTCAGAAGGTATTGATTCGCGGTGAGATTTCAAATTTCAAGCGTCACAGCCGCGGACATTTTTACTTTACACTGAAAGATGACAAATCACAGATTTCTGCCATCATGTTTTCATCGAATGCGAACCTGGTAAAGTTTTCCCCCAAAGAAGGCGATCAGGTTTTAGCGGACGGGTATGTGTCCGTGTACGAGCCTTACGGCAAGTACCAACTCTATGTCACCAAACTCGCGCAAGAAGGCTTAGGTGAGCTTTATGCCACATACGAACGGTTGAAAGCCTCCCTAAAGACGGAAGGATTGTTCGCAGAGGAACGCAAAAAGCCCATCCCCCCTTTCCCTAAGCGAATCGGTGTGATCACATCACCGACCGGTGCGGCCGTCAGGGATATCATCCATATCACGAAACGTCGCTTTCCCTTGACGAGCATTATCATTTATCCGGCTTTGGTCCAAGGGGAATACGCAAAAAAAACCATCGTCACACAAATTGAGAAGGCCAACCAAGATCAGATGGTCGATGTATTGATCGTCGGCAGAGGCGGTGGTTCGATCGAGGATCTTTGGCCGTTTAACGAAGAAGTGGTCGCACGCGCAATCGATCACTCCGTGATTCCCGTGATTTCCGCGGTCGGGCATGAAACTGATTATACGATCAGTGATTTTGTTGCCGATGTAAGAGCGCCGACACCATCAGGGGCCGCTGAGTTGGTTGTTCCCGATCAACGGGAACTCTTGAGTGGGCTTGCTGACAAAAAAAGACGGCTTCAACATCTTATCCAAGCCAAAACCGAGGTAATGAAACGCCGTTTGAAACAGCTGCGTGACACTGGTGTTTTGTCTTATCCGGAACGTTTGCTCTCAGATGAGAAAGTGCGCCTTTCACACTTAAACGATCGCTTGATGCAGACCAAACCAACACGTGTTATCGATCATCACAAGGAAAAACTCATTCATTTCATGCAGACGATACATAACCATATGAAGCAGCGCCTGTCCGAAAAAAAACATCGTTTTAACCGCGCACTTGAAACGTTGGACCACGTGAGCCCCCTGAATATCATGAAAAAAGGCTATGCCATCGTGCGCAAAGAAGATACAATCCTAAAGGACACCTCAAAAATCAATAGCGGTGATATGATCGATGTATTGATGCGTGATGGTGTGTTGGATTGTGAAGTAAAATCAATCAAGAAGGATGATTGACATGACAAAAAAATTAACGTTCGAAGAAAAATTAAATCAGCTGGAGAACACGATCAAAGAGCTTGAATCCGGGGACCTGGGCCTTGATGAATCCGTGAAGAAGTATAAAGAGGGCATTGAACTCGCAAAATCGTGTCATAAGGAATTAGAAGAGGCAGAGGATCTCGTCGTGAAAATCATGAAAGATGACCAATTAAGCGATTACGAAACCGATGCCGAAGGAAGAGAAGACAAAGACGCATGAGTCACGCATTTGATGTCAAGTCGATTGAAAGTCCTGCTTTCCTAAAAGAACTCTCTGTTTCGGACATGGAGAAACTCGCGGAGGAAATCCGTGTGTTTTTGATTGAGAAAATTTCCAAAACCGGCGGCCATCTTTCTCCCAATCTGGGCATCGTCGAACTCACCATCGCGCTTCATCATGTGTTTGAATCCCCGAAGGATAAGTTATTGTTTGATGTCGGCCATCAAGCATATGTGCACAAAATTTTGACCGGAAGAGCACGTCATTTCGATCGTTTACGGAAGAAAGACGGGTTATCCGGTTACATCAAACGCGAGGAATCCGTCCATGATATATGGGAAGCCGGGCATTCATCCACGGCACTCGCAGCGGTGGCGGGTTTTGAATACGCCCGTGTGATGCATCAGGACAATCATAAAAACATCGCCATCGTCGGTGATGGGTCACTCAACAGCGGATTATCCTTTGAAGCGCTCAATTTCATTGGTCATAAGAAAGGAATTGCTCCGATCATCATCTTAAATGACAATGAGATGAGTATTTCAAAAAATGTCGGCACATTGGCAAAAATGCTAAACTTTTTGCGCAGCTCGCGCACCTATCAAAAAGCTTCCAGAAAAGGAAGACATTTACCAAGAATTTTTAATGACCTCAAAATCCGTCTTGGAAGGATGTTGCGCGGCTTTGCCAAAAACATGACAATTTTCGATGAATTCGGGTTGGAATATTTTGGTCCGATCGACGGACATGACATTAAAACGATCGTTAAATACCTGAAGATGATCAAAGACCTGAACCGACCCTGCGTGCTGCACGTCGTCACAAAAAAAGGCAAAGGGTATGAGCCGGCCGAAAACGATAAAAAAGGTTTTTGGCACGGTGTGGCTCCCTTCAATCCCGAAACCGGCATAGTCACATCCAATAAACGTCCCGACGAGATCAGTTGGAGCCGCGTCATCAGCAATTATCTTAAAATCCGGGCACGTAAAGACGAGTCCCTTCGTGTCGTCGTACCCGCAATGATCAATGGATCGAAATTGAACGGTTTCATGGAAGAACATCCCGATAAGATCATTGACGTCGGGATATGTGAATCGTTTGCCGTGTGTTTTTCCGGCGCACTCGAAATGAATGATGTGCAGACGTTCATACCGATTTATTCAACGTTCTTGCAACGTGCCTATGATCAGGTCTCCCATGATATCGCAAGACAGGATATCCATGTCGTTTTCGGGGTTGATCGTGCCGGCATCGTCGGTGATGACGGAGAGACACACCAAGGCATTTATGACATCGCATATCTCAGACATATTCCGAACATGGAAATCGTCCAACCGAAAGACGCAAAAGACGCACATGCTCTTTTGGATTATGCCTTTGACAAAACGGATCATCCGATTGCGATTCGTTATTCCAGGAATGCGACGGTCGATTATCCATATAATCCCGATGAAGTTGAAACCATCGTTACACCGACTTGGAAAACGATCACAAACGGGAGTGACGGCATCCTTATCGCTTATGGTGAGAATGTCGGACGCATGGAACGTTACATCAACAAGCATGACCTTTCCATCTCGTTGATCAATGCACGTTTTATCAAACCGATGGATGAAGCGATGCTTGATGAACTTGCTTCTAAAAACAAAACCATCCATGTCTTGGAAGATGTCGTTGTGGCCGGTGGGCTGGGCAGTGCGATGATGGAATATTACCAAGACAAGTTCAATCCATTCCCCGACATTAAGATCCACGGGTTACCCGATCAATTCATCGAACAAGGCAGCCGTGATGAATGGTATCACATTTATGGTCTCGACGAGGCGTCCGTGGTTGAAGCGATGATGAACTGAGGTGTGACATATGCTCAAGCGATTAAAAGTTGAACATTTTGCAATTATTGATGCCATCGATGTCACGTTTCATGACGGCATGACGGTGATGACCGGTGAAACAGGCGCGGGAAAGAGTATCTTGATTGATGCTTTGTCGTTGTTGCTCGGTGATCGCGCCAACCAAGATATGATCCGTTCCGGTGAAAATTCCGCGTTTTTGCATGCTGAATTCGAAGTCGATTCCGATGAAATCAAATTCATCCTTAAACAGGAGGATATTGATTATCGAGACACTTTGACGATTGAACGGACGCTGTCAAATGACAATAAAAACAAAGTGGAAATCAATGAACAGACAACGACGTTGCAAATCCTCAAGAAAATCGGAAAACATCTTGCCGATGTCCATTCGCAGTTTGACACACAACGGTTGATCAACCCGGGCAATTACCTGGCTATGATCGATGGTTTCAAAAAAAGTCTTGCTGAACGCCATCGAAACGATTACCGCACGTCCCTGTCCGTTTATCAAGAGAAGATGAAGGCGTACCTTGACTTGAAAAACCGACAAAAAAATCTCGAGGATAAACTCGAGATGTATCATTATCAACTTGAAGAACTGAACCGGTTTGAATTTGATCCTGACCGTGAAAAAGAACGAAATGAACAAATCAATCTTCTTGAGAACTTTGATTCAGTCTATCAGGAACTTGAAAGCATTCGCAGAATTTTTGATGAATTCGAATTAACAGACAAAACCTATCAGGTCCTTGGTTCCATCCGCAAGCTTTCTGAGATGACGGATGAATTTTCTGAGATCAGATCACGGTTCAATGACATCTATTACGAAATGGATGATCTTGAAAAAGAATTGATTGACAAAGCTGAAAACATCAATTTCGACCCAAATGAATTATCTTCTCTGCAAGAAGAGAGTTTTCGGTTGGAACGCATCAAAGAAAAATATAACAAATCAACCGAAGAGCTTGCCGAATACAAAACCTATCTCAACAAAAGCATCAACGAAGCGACCCACTACGATGATTTGTTGGAAGAAGCGAAGACAGCCGTCAAAATAGCGTATGAGGACCTTCTCAAAAAAGCCTTGAGTCTGCGTCAGATGCGAAAAGAAGTCGGAAAACGGATCACGCATGAACTGACTGAAGTCTTGGACGATTTGGTATTGCCCGACACACAATTTGAGATTGTGTTTTCCGATGAAACGCCTCAGGACCCGTTTGACCAGTCAGCCTTTACACAAGACGGAATCGATCAAGTGGATTTTTTGATTTCGACGAATGTCGGTGAACCGCTCAAACCGCTGTCAAAAACGGCGTCCGGCGGTGAAATGAGCCGCATCATGTTGGCTTTTAAAACGATATTTTTGCGTGGCCAGCAATTATCCACAATTATTTTTGATGAGATCGATACCGGGATCAGCGGACACGTCGCCAAGGAAATCGCCAAAAAGATCAAAGAGATTTCCCGCATGATCCAAGTGATTTCCATCACCCATAATCCTCAGGTCGTGGCAACAGGAACCCATCACATCCGTGTCAGAAAAATAACCAGGAGAAAAAGAACGAATGCACATGTCGCTTATTTGGATTTCAATGAGCGTATCGAAGAGATCGCCAAGATGATTTCGGGTGAATCCCCGTCCGATTCAAGCATGGAAAGCGCCAAGGAATTATTGCTTGATGCATGATGGCATCGATGTGTTGATTCTTTCCTATATAAAAAAGTTCTCGCCATATCTAAAATGGAACCTATAAAATGGACACTTTAAAAAAAGTCTGTCCATTTATA
>JAGYMP010000357.1 GCA_018400565.1 Bacilli bacterium
GTATTGTTCTTCTTTGCGCAACGTTCCTTCATTGAAGGAATCACATTCACAGGAATAAAAGGATAAGTGGAAGGTGGAAACGATGAAAAAAATATTGATGATTATGATGATGGTCACACTGATTTTCACCACCATCGCATGCGATGGTGAGGAGGGTGACAAGACGAGGATTGATTTTTGGCATATGTCGCCTGTCGGAAGCGATTCCTATTCCGACATGCAAACGATCATCCGGGAATTCAACGATTCACAGGATGAGTACTATGTCAAAGGCACGGGCTTTTCGTTCTGGGATTACTGGGACAAAATCAATGTCGCGATATCCTCCAAAAACGCACCCGATGTCGGATTATCGACATTGGATGACGTCCCCGCGAGGGCGGATGCCGGCGTGTTGTTCAACATCTCGGAGATGATGGCAGACGAACCTGAAGCGATCGAACTCGATCAGCTCTATGAGAACCAACTTGATTTTGCCTCGTATGAAGGGGAATACTATGCGCTTCCCTTCACGGCAACGACACGAGTGCTTTATTACAATCTCGACATGTTCCGAGCGGCGGGACTGAGCGAGGATGATGTGCCTGAAACGTGGTCGGAACTGGAAACGATCGCCAAACAACTTGACATCGTCGAGGACGGCACGATCACACAACTCGGTTTCGATCCGACCTACGGAAACGGCAAATATCATAACTATCTGTGGCAGGCGGGACTCGATTTCTTCGATGACGATCTCATGCCGACGCTGAACACACAAAGACATGTCGAAATCCTGGAATGGATGGTGGACTTCAACGATGATTTCACCAGATCGCAGCTCACCGCTTTCGGCGATGCGAACGCGATGTATTCCAACGGTCCCTTCGTGGCACAGCGCGTGGCGATGATCGTCGAGGTCGACGGGATATACGGCACGCTGAAACGTTCCGGTGCGGATTTTGATTTCGGTGTCACCTACATCCCCGTTCCGGATGAAGACGGTATCCGGGTGAACTGGGGAAGCGGATTTTCCGTCGAACTCTATGACAACAAAGAAGACGATCCCGTCCAAAAGCAGGGGGCATGGGAATTCCTGAAATACTTGATGAGCGAAGACACCCAGGTGGCATTTTCGGAAGCCACCGGTTGGATCATGGCACATAGAGATGCCATGCAACGCGTCGCGGAAGGTGATGCCATCATGCAACGTCTTCTGGAAGAAGTCCAGTATGCCCGCGACAAAGTGTATGTACCTTATGCACCGTCCTGGCACGGCAATGACTGGGAACCGTATTTGACGGAAGCATTGGAAGGCGAATTGACGGCATCGGAAGCCTTGGAGGACGCAAGACAGCATTACCTGCAAAAACGTGAGAACTATTATTCATCCAGGGATTAACCATGGCACAGAAGGAAGTTAAGAAGACGGACACCGTCACCGCCTTAAAAAAACGTGAAAACCGCATCGGTTATTTGTTTGCGTCACCATGGTTGCTGGGCTTTTTTCTGCTCGGAGCATTTCCGATCCTGATGTCGTTATACATCAGCTTCACCAATTACAACATGTTGTCGGCACCCAACTGGATCGGACTGGAAAATTACCGGATCCTATTCTTCAATGACGATTTGTTTTGGAAGAGTCTGTACAACACGATGTACCATGTCGCCATCGCGGTGCCGCTCGGCATCGTCGCCGGGCTCACGCTCGCGCTTTTGCTCAACAATAAAATCCGCGGCATGAGTTTATACCGGACGATGTTTTATCTTCCCAATGTCGTCAGCATCGTCGCGATGGCCCTGCTTTGGATTTGGTTGTTCCAGCCGAATTTCGGTTTGATCAACGAAATCCTTTCCCCGCTGTACAAATTGTTTGACATGGAGCCTCTGGGGTGGTATCTCGATCCCAAATTATCGAAGCTCACATTGATTCTGATGGGTCTGTGGACCGCCGGCGGATCGATGATCATCTATCTTGCGCAGATGCAGGACATCCCGGTCAGTCTTTATGAATCGGCCGAAGTCGACGGGGCCGGTTGGTGGACACAGACATTCAAAATCACATTGCCGCTCATGACACCCTCGATTTTTTTCAATTTCATCATGGGGATCATCGGCGGGTTTCAGGTCTTCACCCAAGCCTACATCGTCACCGGCGGCGGACCCAGCCGTTCGACGTATTACTATGCGTATTATTTATTCGACAAGATGATGGTTGACCGCGCGATGGGTCAGGCATCCGCGATGGCGTGGATTTTGCTCTTCATCGTTTTGATCGTGACGGTCTTCGCGCTTCGCATGAACAAATATGTCTTTTATATGGGCGAGGAAACATAATATAGATTAGTAAGGAACACAAAACAAAAAGGAGAGAGAAAGAATGTTTAAGAAAATTGGTTTAATTGCTATTGCTTTGGTCGTCGTTGTGGCCCTGACGGGTTGCTGGCCAGGAGAAATCGGTGTCGAAACCGTTTTTGAGGACAAAGACGGCGGCGGAAACCGCACCCTCGTGTTGGATGTCATGGATGACACGCTCAGCGATGATCCGATCATCAACCCGGACGATCCCGAACAAGATGAAGGTAAGGGCCCGGTCTTGAATGACAAACACATCGATGGCGGGGTCCCGGCCATCCAAACGTGGCTTGAGGACAACGCACCTGATTTCATTACCGTGGAAGAGATGTCCACAGAAGGCGTCCACCGTTATTTCACGATGACGTATTCCTGGGATGATTTCGAGGAATTCGAGGACAAATACCAGCAGCTCGTCAATCTGAGCCCGAATATGTCGTGGGATGATTTCGACGAAGGAGACAAACCTTCCTGGGAATGCGACGGAGCCGAATGCACTTTCAGCGAATCGCGCGCCATCTTAGAAGCATCCATGGACTGGGCAGTCGACGGCATTTGGAATGACATCTTTGATGAAGCCGATCTGGCGGGTTATGTGACGAAAGCCGACATCTCCGTGCTTGCCAATTACAAGTTGACCGTGGACGGGGAAACCTACGAAGAAAACCGCTATTATGATGAAGATGCCGAAGACGGCGAATATACCGGAAAGGTCATCTTTGTCGAAAGCGAATCATTCTCCGAAACCGGTGAGTTTCCGATGTCCGGATGGGCAATCGGCGGAATCGTCGCCGCAGCCGTTGTGGTTGTAGCCGGCGTCGTGTATTTCGTTGTCATCAAAAAGCAGTAAACATCTGATTCATGACTGAAGGAAAGGAGGTGGCCGCATGAACCCCTTCAAAGTGTTTTTTCGCACGTTTTCAGAAATCATCCTGCTCAATGCCCTGTTTTTGATCACGATCCTGCTGGGCGTGTTTATCCCTGCAGGTGCGGGCATGAAAGCCATGT
The DNA here is from genome assembly GCA_018400565.1 of Bacilli bacterium. GTDB lineage: Bacteria > Bacillota_I > Bacilli_A > Izemoplasmatales > Hujiaoplasmataceae > M55B122. The sequence continues at coordinate 3,343 of JAGYMP010000357.1, forward strand.
TTTATGTGTCGGACAAAATTATCGACCGTGAGCGTGCGACGTATGTCGCAAAGGAATACTGGATCGCCCTGAAGGACGGGTTTTTACGTTCAACGCTGATATGGTTTCTGTTTGCGGCCACCGGTTTCCTTCTGTTTTTCACCCACAGGATGGGTATTGAACAAGGGCATGTGCTGCTGATGAGTTCGAGTTTGGTGGCGATGGTTTTACTTGGTTTGTATGCGATTTACGTGTTCGCGGTCATGGCCCGATTCAAAACCGATTCTATCGGACGGCTGTTCAAAAATGCATTCTTGCTGATGGCGTCCTCGCCTTGGACTTTATTCAAAGTGGCCGGCAGCGTGGCATTCACGCTCTTGTTGTTTTACTTGTTTTCGGGAACGGTTTTGTTCTCGATCGGATTATTCACCGTCCTGACCACATACCACCTCAACAAACTCTTCGCGCCCCACAAACAACAACTGACGAACACAAGGAATGATTCACATGCCTGATACTTGGTTTTTGCTTGTTCTCATCATCATATACACAGGATCGGTGTGGCTGGTGTATCGCTATGCACGTGATAAAGCGATCGCCGATTTCACCGCTTTGTTGTTCAAGAGCGGTTATGACAACAAAGTCGCCGCTTTCAAGGAACAAAACAAATGGGTGGACAAAGGCGGCATTTCCTTTGTGGGTGATTCGATCACCCAGGATTATGCCGTCCATGAGTATTTTTTCGGCAAAAAGGTTTATAACCGCGGCATCGGCGGCGATACGACCGAAGGCGTTTTGCGGCGCCTCGAGGAAAGCGTGTTCGCATTAAGCCCGGAGACGGTGGTGCTTTTGATCGGAACGAACGATTACAGCGTGCTTGAAAGCGACAACGAGGCGATCGAAGCCAACATCAAAAGAATCATCG
>JAGYMP010000358.1 GCA_018400565.1 Bacilli bacterium
AGTGCGGTTTCCGTGAATCGCAAACCCATGTGATCACCTTCCGTGTGAGAATATAAAAACGCAATCCGGAGTTTGATTCGAACGCGAACGTGTCCTATCGCAACCAAGCTCCGGGAGCATTCCGTTTCGATTATAACATGATTCGCGTGTTTTTCAACCCTTTTGTGAGACAAAAAATAAAACGCTTACATTATCGGTCGCGTGTGAAAATCAAACGCCACTTATCATCAGGTTTTTCTGAGGATGGATCGGCGGTTTCAAGGATGAGCTGATTGGCGCGGAGACGTAATTTTTTGACAGGTTTTTTATCCTGATCGTAGAGATGGACATGACGGTTTTTCACGAAAAAGGTGTACTGTCTCACATCCGTTTCCGTGGTTTCCTCGCAAAGGAAATCATCGTTGAATGACAGACTGTGCATCGATGGATCATCAAGGCGTTGCTTTTCGCCGTCTTTGATCGTCGATGAGAGATGGTATGTGGTGTTTATCAGGCTGAGCATTCTTTTCGCGACCGGATCGTGTTTTTTTCGGGCATTGTCCAAAAGGTCGCGGGCTTGCGCGGGATCTTCATCGTTTGTATTTTCAGTGATGAGATGCTCTGCAAGTCGGATGGATGCTTTCGTATGGTCCTGTTTCGCGGCTTCTTCGAGATGATGACGATATGCATCGGTGGTTTTCTCTTCCAGAAGCGCAAGGCGGTAATGGGCATCGGCACGGTCATCTTTTGCGGCTTTATGATAGTAATGTTTGGCCATTTGAATATTTTTATCGGTTCCAAGGGCAAATTCGAACCGTCTTGCGAGTTGGTAAGCCCAGGCCGGCCTCTCATCAACATGCCTTGAAAGCCAACGGATGATTTTTTTGTGTTTTTTCTCGGTGGATTTCACGTTGTCGACACGCTTGATACGGTCATTGAGCACATAAACGTCTTTGTCGAGTTGTGTCGTTTTTCCCATCCATGCATTGATTTTTTCAATCATTGCTTGCCTTGTGGGGTGTTCGAAATCAAAGAGGGCTTTTTTGTCAATGGGACCGTTCATGCGGTAGTATGTTCTCAGGGTTTCGCCCTGTCCCTGCATGACGGCGAATTTGTTGGCCATGTGTTCCTCATGGCGGAAGAAGGGATAGACGCTCAAAAAGGACCAAAGATTGGGCACATAAGCCATGGCGTATCCCAAGCCTTTGATGAATCGTTTTAAAAAACGCGGTGTTTTTTTGGTATGGTTGATCATCAGGCGTGAGGCCATTGCCATATATTTGCCGAAGAGATAAAACGGACGCAGCGCAAGAAAGTGTGCATGATCCGAGACTTTGCTCATCGCATGTCCCAATTCATGATAAATGATCGCACGAAGATAATCCGGGTGAATGTGCGTTTTCTTATTGATATAGATTGTGCCCCGGTGATAAAAGGCGGCTGCGGGCAGAAGATGTGTGACATTGACGACGGCCAATTCGATGGGATGGCCTTTTTGTTTGCTGATGGTCTTAATGTCCTTGCCGTAAGCATCAAGATATGTTTGCTTGGCCTTGCTGTCTTTGCTTTTTTCCGGCAGATGGCCATATCGGTTCAAGAAAAAAAGGATCACACCTAATAGAAAAACAGCAACCGTGGTCATCAGTGCCGACAAGTGATTATTGTCGGTGAGCACATAAGCGACGAACAAATAGAGGCCGGCATATTCCACGGGCGTGAAGACGATGATGGAAAGATCAAATAAAAGCGTTTCTTTTTTCATGAGCGTGTCATCCTTTTGGGGTTCTGTGATAGAATCGACGGATTTGTTTATACAGTATTTGTAAAAACGGCCGGGATCAATGGTTACCCCGACCGTGTCTTGAATGAAAACGATTATTTCATCATGATGTCCAGAATGGTTTTATCCGTGTCTTTCATGCCTTCTGAGGCGATGCGGGCGACGGCTTCGATTGTGTCATCGACATCTTTGCGGATGAAACCCGTGAACGGTTTGTATGATTTTTTCTCCATCGCCAACAAATGGGAGATGAACGCGGATTCCAACCCTGCCGCGATTTTCGCCGCACACGAGGCTTTCGCGCCGTCACAAAGAATACCGGAGACACCTTCCAAAGTATTGACGATTGTCATCCCGATTTGTTCGTCACTGCCGTTTTCCAAATACGTCAGCGCCGCGCCTGCGCTGCAAGCAGCGCTGATGGCACCGCAAAAAGCGGACAGACGACCAATTTTTGTTTTTTGATAGATCGTGAGAAGGTTGGAAAGCGCAAGAGCACGGAGCATTTTTTCTTCGCCGATATGGTTTTCGCGGGCGTAGACGATCACGGGAACGGATGATGTGAGGCCCTGGTTCCCCGAGCCGGAATTGGTGATGACCGGAAGCGTTGATCCGCACATGCGTGCCTCGCTGGCTGCGGTCGCATAGGCCTTCATCTTCCCAAAGACAGAATTGTTGTTCTTTAAAATCGCTTTACCGATCGATACACCGTAATCGCCGTTGAGACCCTCTTCGGCGATTGCCATGTTATCGCTTATTTGTTTGGCGAATAATTGTTTCAATCCATCGACGTTATGTTGTTTTGCAAAAGCGATGATACGTTCGATCGATAGAATCGATCGGTCGGTCATGACGCCATAATATTTACTTTTATCATCGGATTTTTCTTCAATGATTTTGCCGTTTTTTTCGATGCGCACGATGTTGGTGTGTAAGTTTTTGATTTCGA